>JANPIY010000757.1:0-7081 GCA_031425255.1 Planctomycetota bacterium | reverse complement strand
CTGGCGACCGCGAGCACCAGGATGAGCATCAGGAAGGCGGGAATGCCGACCGCGAACCATTTGATCGACAGCAGGTTCCGGCTGATGGTCTGATCCTGGATGATGTCAGCGTCTCGTGCCGCGACATCCTTCTGATATTCGATCTCGGCGAGCGCCTTCTGCAGCTTGCGGGTCTCCTCGCTTTCGCGATTGGCCTTGAGCTGCTGCTTGGCGTTCTCGTCGAGTTCGGTCTGGGCATCGATCTTCTCGTTGGCCTTGGCGAAATCGTCATTGGCCTTCTGGATGGCGCTCTCGGCAGTGCTGGCCGCGTTCTCCAGGGTCTCACGCTTCAGACGGTCGGTCTCGATGATCACATCCTGGATCCTTGCCAGCGGGCGCGCTTGCGGACGGCGACTGCGCAGGGCCAGGAAGTCCTGATCCGCCGCCAGTGCGTCCACCGCATTGGCGATGAACTGCACATTGCGCAGGTTGCGCAGGACGGCGACCTCATCACGTGAGAGCTGATTGCCGGCATTGCGGTACAGCTCGAAGATGCCGTTGGAGGCGAAGTCGGTGTCCGCGACCACGATCACCCGCACCGGCTTGGCGCTCGGCACCCCGGTCTTGGTCGTCACCTCCGCCGCGGGCGAGGCCGCGTCCTTCTTATCGGCATCCACCGCAGGCTTCTCCGCTGGCTTGGCGCTGGGATCCGGCTTGGCGTAAGCGCTCGGCATGATGCCGGTCACCTCGACCGCCAGGGCCGGACGTTTCGCCGCGTCGCCGGGGATGAAGCGCTTGGGCTGGGTCTGCTGCATACCCATGTAGCCCTGGGTGAAGTAGTCGCCGAACTGGTGGCGACCCCACTTGGAGTTCAGCGCCGGACGCAGCAGGGTGGTGACCACCAGGCTGTCGGGTTTGTTGTCGGCGATGGTGATCGCGCCAGGGAACGGCATCACGACCGAGTCGATGCCGGTGGTGATCGCGTTGCTCTCGATGCTCTGCTGGTCACGCATCACCCACACGATAGCGGGCGGCATGGTGCCGCGGAACTGGTGGCTGGGGTTGAAGTCCGACCACACGATGCTGTTGAGGTTGAAGTCCAGACCGAGCGCGCGGTAGAACGGAGCGAGGTCGCCCTTCTGTTCCGGCGGCTGCTGTTGCTGCTGCATCATCGGGTTGCTGCCCGGGCGCTTGGGCTGGCTGGGCGCGAGGTTGGGGCCGCTGAAGGCCGGCAGCGGATCCTCCAGGAGCAGGGCCGGGCGACCGGACCACACGTAATCGTGCAGGCGTTCGACCTGCGCCTGGGTCAGGCTCGACGGCAGGGGCACCAGCAGGACCTGGACCTCGGGCGGCACCTCGGCATCGAAGCTGACCTCGCGGATCTCGTACTGCTTCTTGAGCTCCTCGACCAGTTCCCAGGCCGGACGCATCTGGCCGGATTGGAAGTCGAAATCGGCGGTGATCTTCAGATCGGTCTGACCGATGCCGACCACCGGACGCTTGCTGCTGCCGACCGTGCGCACCGCCCGCACCAGTTCGTATTCCACCGACAGGCCGGGATCGAAGGAGCCGATGATCTGGGTGCGTGAGCCGCTGACGACCGCGGCGCTGAGGAAGACGTCCTGCGGCTTGCGCCCGCTGACGCTGTCGACGATCGCGCGGAAAGGCTTCAGGCCGTATTCCTTGGTCGCGCGCTGGCCGTCCTCGTCGAGGGGATTCTTGGGGTGGTAGGCCTTGACCACCACCTTGCCGCCCGAGGAGCGTTCCAGGGCGTAGAGCTTGTCGGTGACTTCCTTCGCCTTCAGGCGGAGATCCTCCGGCAGGTTGTCGCTGATGAAGGCGGCGATGGTCACCGGATTCTCGATGCGACTGATGAGCTGGGCCGAAGTCGCGGTGATCGAAGACAGGCCTTCCGAGCTGACGTCGGCGTCGACGTTCTTGAGGTAGGCGAGCCGACCGAGGTTGACGGCCAGCAGCAGGCCGAAGGCCACGCTCACCACCTGCATGGCGATCTGCTGGGTGTTGGTCGGGCGCCAGCGACGGCTGGACAGCATGAAGATCGCCAGACCGAGGCTGCCGGCGGCGGTGGCCAGCGCGATGACCACACCACCGAAGGGGACGACCCCGCGATTGAAGGGATCGAACCAGTCGATCGCGCCCGCACCCATCATGACGATGCCGCAGTACATGGCGCCGACGACGAAGGCGATGGCGGGGATACCGACCTGGACGCTGGCGAGCACACCGAGTCCGGCGAAGGCGACTCCGGCGAGCCACCAGCCGACATAGTTGGCGAACACCAGGCCGGTGTCCGGCGAACCGAGCCAGCTCAGCACGATCAGGTTGGTCAGGCTGCAGAGCAGCGCGATGGTGAAGTAGCCGACCACGGCAAGGAATTTGCCGAGGATCGCGTCGAGGATGCCGAAGGGCAGGGTCAGCAGCAGTTCCTCGGTACCGAGTTCGCGCTCGGTCGCCCACGAGCCCATCGCCAGCGCTGGGAGCAGGATCACCAGCAGCCACGGCATGACGGTGAACAGCGGTCCGAAATCGGCGATGTTGCGGGTGTAATAACCGTCCGGCAGGAACAGGAACGCGCCGGCGATGACCACGAACGCGAAGATGAAGACGTAGCCGAGGGGATTGGCCAGCAGGCTGAAGAGCTGGCGGCGACACACCGCCGAAACCCCGTTCAGGTTGAGGACGCTCATGCCACCACTCCTTTGGTCAGTTCGCGGAAACGTTCCTCGATGGTCGAGGTCCCAGCCAATTCCTTCGGCGTGCCGGAGAACTGCACGCGGCCTTCGCTGATCAGCACCACGTTGTCCGCCATCGCCTCGACTTCCTGGAGGATGTGGGTCGACAGCAGGACGGTCTTTTCCTTCGCCAGCGAGCGCACCAGGTCGCGGACCAGGTGGATCTGATTGGGATCCAGGCCCGAGGTCGGTTCGTCGAGGATGAGGACCTGGGGATCATGGAGGATCGCCTGGCCCAGGCAGACGCGCTGGCGGAAACCCTTCGACAGTTTGCGGATGGTCTTGTGCCACACCTCTTCGATGCGGCAGCTGGCGGCGACGCGGTCGAGCGCGCCCCGCAGTTGCGATCCCGACATGCCGCGACTCTCGCCGATGAAGCGCAGGTAGCCGCCGGGGGTCATGTCGGGGTAGAGCGGACCATTCTCAGGCAGGTAGCCGAGCAGACGGCTGGCCTCGATGCGCTGGGTGTCCATGTCGAAACCGGCGATCAGCGCCCGGCCCGCGCTCGGGGCGAGGAAGCCGGTGAGGATCTTCATGGTCGTCGACTTGCCGGCGCCGTTGGGCCCGAGGAAAGCGGTGACCGACCCCCGCTGGACGCTGAACGTTACATCGGCGACTGCGGTGAAATCACCGTAGTACTTGTACAATCCCTGCGCCTGGATCAGCGCGTCGGGCGTCGCCGGCGGCGGTGTGGTACTCGGTTGCGACATGGATCCCTCTCGGTGGCGAAGGCGGATGGAGACTGAGCCTAGGTCCCCCATGAAAGGGACCTGGGATGAATTCAGTGCGCCGGGACGTGCCGCGATGGGCAACCTTTCAAGGCTGCACGTCGCCGCGGCCTGGCTTGGCACGAGGCGCGGGATTGTGGAGCGGTCGTCTGGGAATCAACGCGGTGCTGTCCGGCGACCCGCCCCCAGGCGAGTGGCGGCGCGGACCAACACCTGGGATTGCCCCCCTCCCTGCAGCCGATAGCGTGCGCCGCGCACCGACGCCTGGGGCGCGAAACCAAGGAATTTCCGATGCAATTCGACATCAGCCGCGACTTCCTCGACGGCCTCATGATCCAACAGCCTGCGACCCGCGAAGGCCTCAGCGAGATCCGCGCCGCTGGCCAATTGCACTTCCTGCCTTCCAGCCCCGATGGCACCATGCACACCGCGGTAGCCGCCTTCGCGCTGTTCATCGGTACGGCGGAACAGCCATTCGCCCGCGGCGGCTGGCGTTTCCTCTTCACCACCGACCAGTCCTTCGACCCCAAGGCCGGTTCGAGCGACCCGTTCTTCCAGCAGCTGATGGTCCTCGGCACCGGCAAGATCATGGCTCAGCTCAACAACCTCTGCATGCACGCCAACCTGCCGCTGATCCCGTTCGAACCCGGGCGTATGGTCACCCAGCAGGCCCAACCGCAGGCGCAGCAGTAGGTCGACGGCCGCGTCGCAGCACGTAGCGTTACCAACGGCATGTCGACCGCAGTCACGTACCACGAAGCGACCAAGTACCACCCCGAGACCATCGGTCAGGGCGGTGGTCTCGACTGGTCGGCACAACCGGTTCCCTACAAGGAATACGATTGCGCCGAGCCGATCGAGCTCGCGGACTTCCTGCCCTTCGACCCCAATCCCTTCACCGGGCGGCCGGCCGATGCGGATGCCCACGCGCAGGTCCAGGGTGAACCGTCACTCGCCGCGCTCAGCCACCTGATCTTCTATACCTATGGCGTCACCGGCGTGGTGCCTGGGGAACCGCGCCACCTGCTGCTGCGCGCCTGCCCCTCGGCCGGCGGCCTGTACCCCGCTGAATGTTACGTGATCGTGCGCGAGTGGCCGGACCTGCCGTCCGGGCTCTATGGTTACGACCCCGCCCACCACCGGCTGATCCCCTTGTGGGCGGGGCCGGAGATCGCCGACGCCGCCGCGACGGCATGCTACGGCAATGCCGCGGTCGAGGCCGCGCCGGTGATGCTGGTGATCACCGGCGTATTCCGGCGCAGCGCCTGGCGCTACGGCGAACGCGCCTACCGCCGCATCCTGCTCGACAGCGGCCACCTGCTGGGCAACGCCACCATTGCAAGCCATGCGCTCGGGCTGCGCTGCACGCTCACCGCGGCGTTCTGCGACGAGCGGCTGAACACCCTGCTGCGCATCGATTCCGCCGAGGAGGGCGCGCTCGCAGTCATCACCGTCCATCCGCCGGGAGAGAGCGAACGCCCGACCTGGTCGGCGTTGCCGAGCACCACCAGCAGCACGGTCAGTGTTCCGCCGCTGTTGGAGGCGCTGCACCACGCCAGTGTCCTGCCGACGGAACGACCGCACCTGGTCCCCCGTGGCGAAGATCAGGCAGATGATCTGGAGCAGCGGTATGGACTCCGCGGTGGTGTGCCGCTCGCCATCCCTGGTGTTCCCAGCGCGCTGACGCGGGCGCCGCTGAACGCCATCCTGCGGCGACGCAGCACCCGCCGTTTCCGCCGTGCGACCATGAGCACCGAGCAGCTCGCGCGCATCTTAGGATATGCCTATCACCCCGAGATCCTCGGTCTCGGTGAACAACCCGCGCTCGACCGCAGCCTGTTGATGACCTTCGTTGCCGTCCTGGCGGTCGAGGGCCTGGCCGCCGGGGTCTATTATTACGCACCGCACAGCAATGAACTCCGGCTGCTCAAGGCCGGCTGCTCACGCGACGCGGTGCAGTTCCTCTGCCTCGGCCAGGAGCTGGGCGGCGATGCCACCGTGGTGGTCTTCCATACCGCCGATCTGCAGCGCGCGGTCAAACGCCAGGGTGAACGCGCGTACCGCTATCTGCATCTGGATGCCGGCATGCTCGGCGAGCGGCTCGATCTCGCTGCCCTGTCCGAAGGGCTGGGGGCGAGCGGCATCGGCGGCTTCTTCGACGATCAGGTCACCGATCTGCTGGGCATTCCCGCCGAGCAGGCGGTAGTCTACATCACCACGCTCGGTGTGCCGGTGGGCGGCGCACCGGTCCAAGACGACTGAACCATCGGAGGTCACATGGACATCAGCCGTGCAACCGCTCTGCGTTTCTTCCTCTTCCCCGTCGCCGCGGCGCTGCTGCTGCTGCTCGCCGCCTGTGAGCCACCCTACCGTCCCGGCCGCGGGCCGGTGCGCGTCGACTCCGCCCCGCAAGGCATCCCGTCGTGGGTGCTGCAGCCGCCGCTCGACGCCGAATACGTCTTCGGCGTCGGCACCGATCTGCGGCACGACCGCACCCGCGCCATCGCCGAGGGCCAGCGCGACATCGCCCGCCAGCTGCACATCGTCATCAGCGGTGATGAGCAGGATGGCGATGACGTCGAGATCGAGGAGGACGACACCATCAGCCGTCCCCGCGTCGTCATCGATCACCTGGAGATTCCCGGCATCACGGTGACCCGTGAGGTCAGCACCACCCATTGCCTCTACGTCCAGGTCGCCCTCAACCGCACCGCCTGGGCGACCTCGCTGCGCAACCGCCTGACGGAAATCGACCGCGACCTCACCACCGTGCTGGCCAACCACGCACGCCAGCCGGAGATCGATGCGACGCTGCATCCGATCGGCTCGGCAGCGCGGCTGCATCAGCGGCTGAGGCCGCTGGTCGAAGCGCGCGAAGAGAAGCTCTCATATCTGATGATCGCCCAACCCGGGAGCATCTACCCGGCCGCCCCCATCACCTCCGCCGACCTGCGCGAGCGCCTGCGCCAGGTCCTCGACCGGGTGACCGTCGACCTGGTCGCAGCCCCCGACCTCGAACCCATCCTGCCGCAACTGACCGCGACGTGTGCCGGCATCGGCATGCGCATCACCCCAGGCGCCGCCAAGCCCACGCTGCGCATGAAGCTGACCCTGGCGAGCAGCACCAAGCCGATCGAAGGCATGGAACGGCTCGAAGGCGTCTTCCAGAGCTCGGTGGAAACCGGCGACGGCATCCTCCTCGGCACCATCGTCATCCGCCTGCGCACCAGTTCCCTGACCCAGACCACCGCCCAAGACCGCTTGATGCGCAAAATCCTCGTCCGTTGGGCCGAATACATCGAAAAAGATCTCATCACGCACCTGACTCGGCTCTAGCCCGCCTACGTCGGGCTACACCGGCTGCGCCGGTGTCGTCCCGCGCGAAGCGCGCGGGACAGAGCCGGTCCCCGCTCGCTCGCGCAGGCGAGCTCGGGGGATTGTTGTTCGCGGGCTCTGCCCGCTACGCCCGGCAAGGGCTGCCGCCCCTGCACCCCGCCGGAAACCTGACACGTGGGATTCGCACCGGCTGCAGCGTCCGACCGGCCACCGATCCGCAGGCCTGCGGCCTGACGCTGGCTGCGCCAGCGTGATCGCGCTGCGCGCGATCCGGATCTGGTCGAG
>JANPIY010000756.1:0-11275 GCA_031425255.1 Planctomycetota bacterium | reverse complement strand
TTTTTTTGATAGATCGGAGGAAACGGTCCAGCCACAGAGGGCGCGGAAGGCGCAGAGGTGACACTTCCAGCTCTGCGTGCTCTGAGGTTCGAAACGCCTTGTCGACCTGACGGGACCAACATCAGCGGTCGTCATCGACCTCGTCATCGGCCGGTTTCTTCTGGTAGCCGCTCGGCGCGGTCAAGCGCGTCAGCACTTTGCCATCGAGGATCGCCAAGAGGGCCTGGACACCGTCGGTGGTGTTGCGTTTCGGCTTTCCATAGACCTCCTGCCAACAGGCCTCGGCCCAGGCGGTCATGTCCTTCACGGTATAGCCGGCGTGATCGAGCAGCTGTTCGACGTCACCGGGAAGATCAGACGCGGTGGTAACCTTGCCGGCGACGATGCGGCACCAGCTCGGTTCACGCGCATCGCGATAGCCCGTCCATAGCTTGCGCGTGAGGAGCGCGAAGGTGCGGCTGGCGATGGCGCGGCGCTCGGCGGGTTCCTGCGCCCAGTGGTGGAAGATCGAGCCGGGCTTGCCTGGGTCGGCCTCGGGATGGAAGGCGAACAGCGTGTTGATGGTGGCGAGCGCGTCCCAGGTGGCATGCAGGGACGGGAGCGTGGTCTTCCAGCCGATGAACAAGCCCCCGGTGAAGAGCGCGGTGCCGTCCTTGAGCAGCAACGGATCGTCGTACTCCGGCTTCAGGTGACGTTTACGGAAGGCCTCATCGATTTCGAGCCAGCGGTCCTGGTCATTGATGATGTAGGGGCAAGTCAGCAGGTGCCGCACCAGGTGCTGGGCATGTTCGAGGGTATAGATGCGCTCCGGGCGCAGCCCCATCGCGCCCCAGCCGGTGCGCAGGAAATGGAAGCTCAGCGCCATGGTGGTGACGTGGTCGCCCTGGGCCATCAGCCCGTCGGCGTTGATGCGGCGGCGGAAAACGTCCTCGCATGCCTCCTGCCAACCACTCGGCAGCAGGCCGTCCTTGATCACCTGCGGGATGGCGGGGGCCGCCCGCACCAGGCGCACGAATGCCGGGATCTGACGGACCAGGCGGTGACCCTGGTTGACGGCGTTTGGTCCATCGAAGAGCGGCGACCGTTCGACCGGCCAGTTCTCCGGCGCACTCAGCAGGTGATGGACATGGGCTTCCATCAGTGCGGGGTCGCGCGCGAGATCGTACAGGTAACGGCCCAGCGGCGTCCAGGCGCTCTGAGCGTCGAGGATCGCCATGCCTTTGCCCTGGAGGATGAGAGTGGCCTTCTTGTGGTAGCCGGGCGGTGTGATCACCGGCACGAACTCGACCCGGGCGGCCAGGTCGGCGGCCACGAGTCCGGCGGTGAGGCAGCTGGTGACCAGCACGAGGAGGAAACGGTTCATGGCATCTCGTGGTGTGAGCGGCGATCGGCGGGGGCACAGTGACAAGAGCATGGCGGATGGACGGGCATGGAGGTGCCAAGCTCAGCGCAGTTGGCGATGGCGGGCGCGGTAGGCATGGGGAGTTTCATTTTGATGCTGGCGGAAGACGCGGAAGAGGTTGCGTCCGCTGCTGAAACCGGCGCGGCGGGCGATGGTGGTGATCTTGTCGTCGGTGTTGCGCAGCAGTTCCTGCGCCCGCTGCACGCGCGCGCGGATGATCTCCTGGATCGGCGTGCGATGCAGGCGCAGGACGAAGGCCTTGTGCAGACCGCGCGCGGAGATCGCCGCCACATCGGCGACCTGGGCGACCGAGATGGGGCGATGGAGATTATCCCAGATGAAGCGCAGGGCGGTGGCGGTGGCGTCGTGGGCGATCGCCAGGATGTCGCTGCTCGCGCGCGTGATGAGGCCCTTGGGGGCGATCAGGGTGTGGCTGGGCACTTCCTTACCATCCATCATCTGGTCGAGCAGGGCGGCGGCCTGGAAGGCCCGGCCCTCCATGTCGGTGTCGATGCTCGACAACGGCACCGGCAGCGCGTCGCACACCAGCTCATCATTGTTGACCCCCAGTACCGCGACCTGTTCGGGGATCGACAGCCCAGCGACGCGGCAGGCGACGATGACATCGGCCGCCGTGCTGTCATCCCAGCAGAACACCGCCAATGGTTTGGGCAGCTCCTTCAGCCGGGCGCCATACCACGCCTGCTGGGCCGACCAGCGATCAGGCCGCTCACCGACTTCCTGCTGCCAATCGAGGATGGCGCAGGTCCGGCCGGCCTGGCGCAGTTCCTGTTGGAACAAGCCGGCGCGCTCCAGGCGCTGCATGCCGCGCGGCACCTTGTCGATGCGGCCCGGCCGTGGTCCGACCCAGGCGAAGTGTTCAAAGCCACGGCCGAGGAAATGTTCAGCGGCCAGCTTGGCCACCCGCTCCTCATCGATCAACACCAACGGCATTGGCCGTCCGACCCCACGCCCGACGTTGACCACCGGCACGCGCGTGCGCGTGACAAAACGTGAGAGCGGGCCGCTCTCGGTGAGTTTGGCGATGATCCCGTCGCCGCTCCAGCCATCGGGGATACGGCGGTCGTAGGCCAAGCCGGCGCTCAGGTGCCAGCCGTGGGCCTGGGCGTAACGCGCCACGCCCAAGTGGAAACGGTGGTCGTAATATCCAAGAGCCAGCAGGACGTCGCGATTGTTGGCCATAGGTGGGAGAGTGTACGGATGGAATCGGAATCGGCTGTGCCCGGATACGACAACCTGGTGCGGGCGTGTGCGGCAGTGGTGATCGGTGGGTGCCGAATCGGTCACCTCGAGGACGGCAATCCGTCAGCGCGACCGCCCATGGGAGGGCCAGATATAGGAGATCTCTCCGTAGAAAGGAAGTCGACGCAGGATAAGCGGCGGCCGGTGTCGTGGCTCTGATACGCATCAATGGCAGCCATCGAGGCAGCGCACACCGGGATATCGAGCGGGCCTCAGCGCTGCGGTCCTCTGCTTACCAGGCGTCCGGTTCCTTCTCCAGGCGCTGGAGGTAGAGGAACGTTCCCATCTGATTGCGCTTGTTCGGGTGGTCGGTGCCATTGCCGAAAGTCTTACTGATATTGGTCGGGACGAGGGATTGGTCGCCGGAGTAGATGTAGCCCGCGCTGGCGGTGTTCACCGCGGCATTCCATTCCACCTCGTACCAGAAGACCGGCTCGTTCTGGAACTGGATGGCCCAGAACTCCTGCGTGCCCCAATACGACTCCTTGCCTGCATCCACCACTTCCTGCCACGTGCGGAAACCGCCGGTGCTGCCAGCGCCGCAGCTGATGATGAAGACCGCCGGCCTGCGGCGATAGATGCGGAACCAGCAGGGATTGTCCGTGCCCGGTAGTTGGGTCTGGAGGCCTTTGACGAACTGATCGTAGTCGCTGGTGGCTGGTCGCGGATCTTGATTGGGGAAATTTATCAGTTCCCGCCAGGGGACTGCCGGTTCGGGCGGGATCGGGTTGGGCGCGACGTGAGCCGTGGTGGCGGTCGGCGGGAGGGTCCACAGCCGGGCATCGCAGACCGTCCAAGAGCCGATCGCCGGCCATTTCGTGCCCTTGCCGAGCCGGACATCGAGGTCGGCATTGAACAAGGCCTTACCGGTGAAATCACGCGGGCCCGGACGGCCGTCGCGGACATCGATCCAGCCATAGGCTTCTTCGTGGGCTGGAGTGAGGGGATCGTCCCAGCCGATGCGCGCGGTCTCACCGATATAGTTGAGGGCACCCGCCAACATCACTCGGGCCTGGGTCTCGGCGAGAAACAGCCGGGACTCGGCGATGTCCGCGCGCATGCGTACCAGGAAGGTCAGCGCCAGGGTCGCCAGCAGGGCCGAGATGCTGGCGACGATGATCAGGATGGTGCCCGAACGGCTGGGGTGTTGAAAAGGCCTCACGGGTAATCGGGATCTACTGACATGGTATCCAGGCCGCGCTGTCGACGGGCTCCCCGCAGGGTGGTGGTCAGACCATGCAGCACCATCGCAGTCTGCTGACCGGTGATGGGATCGTTCTGCTCGATGCGCACCTGGTGGCGGAAATCCATCCATTGGTAGGTGACTTTGACCTGCATGGTCACGTGCGGCCAGTTGCTCGGCATGGCGTCGGCAAACTCCATGGCGGGGAATGCGTTCCAGCGGTCGGGATAGAGGGTGTCGGTGAAACCCGCCGTGTTGCTGTCATTGTAGGAGCTGCGATGGGAGATCGGGTGGGTATGGGGATAGCCGGGAACACCGGTGGTATTGGTGAGGATGCAGCCGTTGTCATGACCGAATTCGAGCTTGCTGAGTGGGGTGTTGCGTCCGTGCCAGTTGCTGCGGAAGCGGCCAGGACCCACGCCTGGGACACCGAATTCGTTCGGGATGACACCGGTGGGGTTATAGAAGCCATAGACGAAATTCGCCGGCAGATAGTCCAATGCCGCGTAATAGCCCATGCCGTCACTCATGGTCGGAAGGATCCAGTGCCGCCAGGCGCGTTCCGTCGGCACATCGACATGGGTCAGCCCCTGACGGCCAAACAGGCTGTAATTTCCGAAGCGTTTGTCGTTCGAGGTCCACAGCGGCCCGTTCCACCACAGTCGGGAGTCGTGCTGGTCGAACCTGAGTTCATTGGTGGGGTCGGTGAAAGACATCGGCGCGAATGGGTAGGTCGCGCCGCGTAGCGGCTGCTTGGCGGTGTCGGTGCGCGAGTCCATGGTGTCCCAGAAGTCCATCTCCTGGTTAGCTGCCACGACAGATGCGCGCAGGATGGCATTCTGCAGCGACATGCGGTTGGCCAGCGTGACGCTTTGACTGGTGACCTTGAAGCCAGCGATGGCGACGGTGACGATGATGATGCCGAGCGCCACGCTGATCGACATCTCGATGAGCGTGAAGCCGTGACGGAGGCAGGACGTGCTTTTCATGGTCAGTGCCGCAGCTCGCCCATCAGCACGCGATCATAAATGGTGAAACGCGCCACCAGGGTCGCACGCAGTCGCGCCGAGGCTGGCATCGGGCCACGATCCACGCGACCATTACCGTTGCGGTCGGCGCCATGGATGCCCATGAAGAAACCCTCTTTGTAGGCCTGCGTATCGCAGGTCGCATCATAGGTCTGGTTGCCGCCATTGGCGCCACGGATGGCCCCAGCCGTCTGGTTGCGGGCAAGGGTGGTCCAATAGCGGTTCCGTTCTGGCAGGTTCACACCCCACCAATCGGCACTGAGCTGGATGCCGTAGCTATCCTTGAATCCCATCGAGGCGTCGTGAGCCGGCGCCGGGAGGGTTTCGAAGTCTTCATATGACTGCCAGTCGACCGACCAGAATACCACCTGGCGCATACGTTCACTGGGATCGAAACGCCGAGTCAGGTGGAAATGGTTCGGATCGCCCCAGCCGGCATCGATGTTCGGCTTGTTTGCCGGCAAAGCGGGCAGACTGCCTGGGCCGGTGCCGTACATGCCGCGGGCCTGACCGTAGTTCTTCACCGTACGCGGGGCCACCACCCGCCAGGCGCGATCCTTGCGCGGCGGTTCCGGCGGTACCACCACGGCGTCAGAGAGGCTGTCCTCGAAGAAGGGATAGCCGCCAGCAGGGAACAGGTCGTGTTGCAGCAACGGAAAATCGAACGCGCTCTGTTGCGCGGTCTGGCGGGCGACACCCCAATCGTAGGGATCGGCGGCGACGGCGCGGGCGACCCACTGGCGACACGATTCGTAGGTTTCACGTGCATACCTGATCTCATCGGCGGTCGCTGGCGTGGTGGTGGCTCCCACCCGCACGCCGGCAGTGCCATAGGCGGCGGCATGCGCCAGGTGGCTGGCCGCCCACACCACATAGGGCTTCGGGTAGACGTTGCGGCGCTGTGCCTCGCTGGTGATGTTCCAGGCCCCATCTGGTGTCAAAGGTGCTGGGAAGGCGATGGGCGGATCCAGGACCAGGCCCGCGGGAGTGATGCGGGTGGTAAGACCTGAATCGGTTTCAGCAGCCACCGCGCGCACCAGTGCCTGAGTGAGGGTCCGGTAGAGCTGCCAATTGGCGAGGGTGACGGTGCTCGCTGCAGGGGTGGTGGTGCTTTTGAAATGAGGATGATTGTCGAAAAGGATCTTCAATTCAGCGAACCCGGGCCAGGTACTCTGGTTCAGCTCCCAATTCTTCCGTTCCCAGGCTGAGACCATGCACGGATGCTGATCCCAGTATGGCCATGCCAGGCAGGGATGGTTGGGCAGCGCATTCTGTTGCGGTAATCCGACGAATCCCATCACCAGGCCCTGGGGAGGGCCACCCGGCAGATTGTAATACAGACGACCGCCCCCGGCGATGATGCGCTGGATCTCACCCTGGTCGGAATCGATGCGCTGGCAGAGCGCGAGCGGCACTGGCGCGACGCCCAGGTTGCTGCCGTCGGCGATGTTCTCCAGGCTGGCCATCGCGCGGTTGAGATAAAGGTTGTCGCTGAGTTTTTCCGACTCGACCGTGACGTTGAAATGTTGTTGGGCGGGTGCGGTCATCTGGCGGGTGATGTTCTGCATCATCACCGCGGCATGGATCTGGAAGCGCGCGATCTGCTGAGCCTTGATGCCCTGCGGCATCAACACCATCACGCTGACCACGCCGAAAGTGACCAGGACGGTGCTGATGGCGACTTCGAAGAGGGTGAAGCCGAGCTGCCTGGGGACTGGTCTACGTATGCGCACGCTCCCAGACTACCTCACCACCCGACTCCCGGACAAAAGAGGCTCATCAGGGTTTGACAGCATGGGAAGTCGTCGGCGCGGATACCGCACATGGAAACGCTTCCTGGGCGGTCCATGACCAATCAGCGCAGGTTTCAGCTCAAAATACCAGCTGCTGATTTGCGGACGTAACAAGTTGGAGGCCATTCTTCTTACCGGCGAAGTTCAATGCGATCAGCCGGATGTCGCCACCCGGCTGATCGTCCTCATCGCTTCAGGCTATGCTCAGCGGATCAGGCCGGCGAGTTCCTGCAGCATGCTGTCGGTGGTCTGGATCACGCGGGCGTTCACCTGGAAGCCACGCTGCGCGGTGATCATGCGGGTGAATTCACTCGCGATGTCCACGTTGCTGCCCTCGAGCACCCCTGGGGTCAAGGTACCCGAACCGGCGGTGCCCGGCTCGCGGATGATCGGGTCGCCCGAGTTCGATGACACCTTCCAGAGGTTGCCGCCGGTGTTGGTCAAGCCGGCTGGATTGGAGAATACCGCGATCTGGATCTGATAGAGCGGCAGGCTCTTCCCGTTCGAGTAAAGTCCCACGATGTTGCCGTTGGGTTGCACCGAGAGCGTCTGCAACTCGCCATTGGCATTGCCGTCCTGGTTGATGGCCGCGCCGGTGGAGGCGGTACCGAAACCGGTCAGACCGGTGGTCGAATTCGCTTGGCCGAAATTCATGCGCATGAGGGAAGTGCCAGTGGTCGCCCAGTTGACCTGGATCGATTCGTCGATCGGCGTGCCGACGTAGAGATTGCTGTCCGCCAGCGAGTTGCCCCGCACGGTCAGACCGAGGTTGGCCGAGCCCATGAAGCGGCCACGCTCATCGAACTGGATGCCGGTCACGAGATCGTCGACCAGTTGTCCATCCTCCGGGCGGAGGTTGATCATCATGTCCCAGCCGTTGTAGCGATCGATGTTGCTGCCATTGGTGACCGACCGCGTGCCGGTGCGCAGGAAGCGCGCCTCGAGGATGTGCGAACCGCCGTTCTCATCGTAGACCTGGATCGAGCTGGCGACGAACTCAGGGGCGAAGCGCATACGGTACCAGTTCATGGTGGCGTTGGTCGCCTTCTCGTACTGCCAGGCATTGACGTCGACCGAGCTGCCTTCCTGGAACATGTCGGGAATGCCGTCGGTATCGAGATCGGCGGTCAGGTTGCTGGAATTGTTGTCGTTGACCAGGGCGGTGGTCCAGGTCACCGGCGTCGCGATGACCTTGTTGCCGGAAAATTCATAGGTGACGATATCGCCAGCCTTGACGTGCGGGTAGCTCGAGAGGCTGAGGGTCGTCGCGGCCGCCAAGGTGCCACTCGGTACCAGGCTGCCGACCTCGTTGCCGTTGACCTTGATGGCGATCTTGAGCGAGCCGCTGGCACCGCCGTAGGTGCCGGCAGGCACGGTGAAGCTCGGTTGCAGCAGTCCTGCCTCGCCCGCCTGGATGGTGCGGCTGGCGGCGGTCCGCGCGACGCCGCTGCCGGCATAGGTCACACCGGTGGCGTCGTCGAGCGCGTGCGTCGCGGTAGTGTAGGTGATGCCCGCCACCGCCGGTCCGGACAGGGTGTAACCGACCACATCGCCGCTGACGGCATGGACGAAGCTGCCGAGCCTGACCTGCTCGCCGGCGAGGTGGTTGCCCGCGGGAACGGTGACGGAGCCGGTGGTGACACCGTTGACCTGGACGGAGATGATCAGCGGGGAACCGGTGACCACCGCCGGCAGGACGAAGGTGGGATCGATCGCACCCGCCTGGCCAGCAGTGATGGTGGCGGTCGCCGTGGCCCCAGGTGAAGCGACCGTGCCGGCCAGGCCGGCGATCGGCGAGGTGGCGGCGGTAAAGGCATTGGTGCCGCTGATCGGGTCGCGTTCACCGATGAACATCGAGAACCCGCTGCCTTCGCCGATGCCTTCCGCCGACAAGGTGCCGTTGCTGATGCGCACCAGTCCGAAGCTGTCATTGCCCTGCGTCAGCACCCCATTCAGACCATTCATCAGCGTATCGACGGTGTCGCTCCACGGATTGATGGTGAACTCGCCGGCGTAGGCATCGCCATTCGGCTTGGTGCCCATGACATAGATGGTGCGGTCGGGCGAGGCCGGCGCGGTGAAGGGGGTCAATCCGGTACCGGTGTTGAAGGCGGCCAGGGTGCTGAGCACCGAGGTCTCCGTGGCCACGGTCGAACGGCCGCTGGCATCGACTTCGAATAACGGGAAGGCCGAGGTCAGGGACTTGCCCTGGAAGGCGCCGGCCTTGGTCGAGAGGTTGCCCTGGAAGGTGACGTTCTCGGTGGCGGCGGCGTCCATCGCGCGGTTGTTGGTCAGATCGATGGGGACCAGATTGCCGAGGGTGACACCGTTACGATCGGTCTGCTTGCCGACCACTTTCAGGCCAGAACCCAGTTCGACCAGGCTGTCGTCGCTATCGAGGCCGAAGTTGCCGACGCGGGTGAAGAACTGGTCGATGACGTTGCCGGTGTTGTCGATCTTGCCGACCTCGAAGAAGCCATCGCCCTGGACCGCGAGGTCGAAGGTGCGGCCCGTCGCCTGCAAGGCGCCCTGGCGCATGTCGACGTTGACCGAGGTGGTCTGCACCCCCAGGCCGACCTGGGTCGGATTGCGACCGCCGACATTCGAGCCCGGTGCCGAACCGGAGAACGACGTCTGGGTGAGCGCGTTGGAGAAACTCACCGTGCTCGATTTGAAACCGGAGGTGCTGATGTTGGCCAGGTTGTTGGCCACGGTATCGAGGATCACCTGGTGGTTGACCATTCCCGAAACGCCGCTGGAGAGTGAACGTTGCATGGTGTTGTCTCGTCGTTGAGTGGAGGTTCAGGAAAGGAGTGCTGAGTGGGAGGGGGAGGAGACTCCCCGCGAGCACGGCAACGCTGGAGCGGTTGCGGCTGAGGGTCTAACGCTCACCGCGTGCCAAACGGTCAGGCGAGCGCGTCGACCCCGGTCCGACCGACGCGTCCGCCCAGGGGCGCGGAGCGGGGAGTGGCGACGGGGTCGTTGCGCGCTCCATCGAGGCTGAAGGGGTTCACATCACTACGCGTGCGGCGGTTGCCCGAGCGGTCCGCGTCCTGTTGCTGCTGGCTCTGACCGTCAGCGAAGGAGCGTTGGAACTGGGTCTGATCGCTGAGCGTGAGTTCGCGGATCGGCGCATCGTTCGCCCGCAGATCCTGGCGCATCGAAGGCAGGAAACGTTCCAGCGCCAAGCGCACACCATCGTCCTCGGCGTGCAGCCGAGCGGTGAGGACGCCCATGCGTTCGACCACCTCGATCTTGACGGTGCCGAGTTCGGGCGGCGTCAGCCGCAGCACCAGCATGCGGTCGCCGTTCGGGAGCTGCTGGATGAGGGCCTTGGAGATCTGATGGGAGACCGCCTTCTCCATCGCATTGCCCTGGGCGGCGAGGGTGTTCTGTGCCAGGACGGTCTCGCTCATCGGACGGTTGGGCGCGATCGGCGTGGAAGCGACCGGTGGCACGATGGTCGTCAACGTCTCGCTTGGGCTCTTGCTGGCCAGATCGGGGGCATCGTTCTCGACCTTCCCGCGCTGGTGGTCGCCGATAGCAGCGGCTATCGCGTGCAAGGCGGTCGGCTGGGTGGCGGGTGTGGCAGAGGTAGGCGCCGCAATGGTTGCCGCAGTGGCAACCGGAGCGGAGTCTTTGAGAGCAGTCGGTGCATGAGCATCCACCAGCGGCAGTGCGACCTTGGCATTGCCCTCGACGGAGGTCGGCGGTGGGAGCGCCACAGCGGGATCGAGGTCGGTCGTGCTGGCAACGGTATCGTCGAGCGCCGCCGGCAGCTCCGTCTGGCGCATGCTGGCGGGTACGGTCGTCGGCTTCACCGCGGGCGTGGTGCCTGCCACCAGCTTCGCCAGGTCGGTGTTCGTGGCACCCACCTCGGCGATGGCGTTGGCAGTGGTCATCACAGGGGGCTTGGCGGTCTGCTCGATGGCATTGTCCACTATGGGGACCGGGTCCATTCCAATGGTTGGCTCCACGTCCAGCACCACGGATGCATGCGGTGAGGCCGGAGTGATCGGCGCAGGCATCCCCCAAGGGCTGGCTCCAGAGCCTGCGGTCGTTGTTGGTGCCCCATTCATCAAAGCCAAGGACGTGGTGGCGGTTCCATCATCTGCTGACACAGGAGTAGTGAGTGCAGCTGGGACGACGTTGACCGGTGCGGCCAGCACCACGACCACAGCAGTGACATCGGAAGCGCTCGGTACGCTCACGGCCTCGTCTATGGGTGATGTCCCGGCCTCATCCCCAGCGTCAGAGGGGGCTGGCGTTGGCGCGGAGCGAGAGGCGTCTACCGCCGGTTTCTCGGCATCACGAGCCTCGACTTTCGGCGTAGGCCCTGATTCGTCTTGAGCGGGGCTTTCCACTCGCGGATCGGATTTCCGCTGGAGGGTTTCGGCGAAGCTGTCGCCGTCCTTGCGACCGCTGGTGCGGGTCGGTATTTCCGGTGATGCCGGCAGCGGTTGCGGATGGAGATCGACCTGGGGCAAGGCACGCATAACGGTTCTCCGACCGTGCAACGCACATCCCTAGCCAATGAGATGAGACCCCAAAGCGCTCTCACTCGGTCGCGGCCGACTCCGACAAACCCTTGGTGCTTGAGACGCTG
>JANPIY010000755.1:0-4855 GCA_031425255.1 Planctomycetota bacterium | reverse complement strand
CTCGGCGATCACGCGCTCGGGACCGTAGAGGTCGCCGAGCGCCTTGGCCACGCGGCTGGCGGTGGTGAAGTCGGAATCCTTGAGCACCAGGCGCAGGCGGTCGCCATACAGCAGGCTGACCGGGACTTCGCGTTCGACCATGGCTCCGCCGGTGAGAGTGCCGACCGTCTCGATATTCTTGTGGTCAGTTCCGCTCGCCGAGATGTTGGGGCCGGCATTGCCGAAACCTCCGACCGTCACCGTTCCTTGACCGACGGCATAGATGCGCTCATCGGCCGCCACCAGGGGTGTCTGCAGTAGGACGCCGCCCTTGAGCGATGACGCATCACCGAGGCAGGAGATCTGGGTGTAGAGTCGCGAGCCGTTGCGTGCGAAGGCCGGGAGATCGGCGGTCACCGCCACCATCGCGACATTCTTCGACAGCAGGTCGCTCTCGGAGAAGCTCAGGTGCTTGGTCGCCAGCATCTGTCGTAGCATGCGTACCGTTGCGGGAGTCTTGTCGCCGGTCCCCGAGAGGCCGACCACCACACCGATGCCATGGAGCTGATTGTCGCGCACGCCATAGATGTCGCAGAGATCCTTGAGGCGCACGCCATCGCCGAGCGCGGGCACGCCCGTTACCGGCGTGATAGCTGCATCCGTGGTCGCCGCTTCGCCCGCGACGACGTCGCCGGTCAGTGCCATCATCAGCGCCAGCACCACCACCCCGACCCGGCGGGCGAACTGGCGAACGCTCCCAGCATCATCGGCGGTGAGGCGCGATGCCGTTGGACGCTGTGAGCGGACGCTCGGCCGGGCCGCGGCCTCGGCCTCGTGCTGTCGGCGCATGGCTGCTCCCACCAACAGGATCGAGATGAGGTCCATACCGAGAAAGATGTGGCGCATGGGCATTCCTCAGAACGGCCAGAGGATGTCGAGGATCTCGCCCAGCCAGCCTTCGGTATTGGAGCGGGTCATCGGACCCTCGCCCTCGATGGAGACCTGGAAGTTATGCAGCTTCTCGGAGAACACGGTGTTGTTCGCCTGGATGTCGGCAGTGCGGATGATGCCGGTGATGAGGATGGTCTTGGTATCCTTGTTCACCCGCACCAGACGCCGGCCTTCGACCAGCAGGTTGCCGTTGTCGAGCACGTCGATCACCCGTCCGGTGATCACCGC
Organism: Planctomycetota bacterium; assembly: GCA_031425255.1. Taxonomy (GTDB): domain Bacteria; phylum Planctomycetota; class UBA11346; order UBA11346; family UBA11346; genus BOG-1363. Next base: position 3,697 of record JANPIY010000755.1, on the reverse strand, counting down.
CTTGACCTCCCCCTCGGCTTCGACCTTGCCTTCACCTTTGAAATTCTTTTCGGAGCCCGCTTTGAGGGCGGGCAACTTGCCCGCCGAGGCGGTACCGACCGCAGCCGGGATCTGGTTGGTGCCCGGGACCAGCGAGATCGCCGCGTCGATGACGTTTTCGCGTTTGTTCTCGGTCTTGGTGCGTTCGCTGATGGAGGTGGTCTCCTTCACCAGGATGGTGATGAGGTCACCGGCCCGGCGCGCCACCTGATCGCTATAGAGAGTTCCGTCGGCCAGGGTCTCGGCCTTGAACAGGCTTTCCGCCGGCAAGACGAGCACGCAGCTCAACAACCCAGGGATCATCAGATGTCGTGCTGCCGGCCACATGTGTGGTACCTCCCAGCGGAACTCCTGCTGGAGGACTCGCCTGGAGCCATCAACGCAACCAATGTGCCATGCCCGCCCGGGTGTCGGCGGCGTCCCGTTCAGCGGAGCGAAATGAGCGCCCGTTCGAGATCCATGGTCAGATCGAAGAGACGTTCGAGCCTGAGGATACGGAAGACGTCGCGGATGTTGTCGGCGAGGTTGGCGACCACCACCCGCCCCCCTGCAGCGACGATGCGATTACGCGTGGCGATGATGGTGGCGATGTTGACCGAGTTGAGAAAGGTCGCCTGCCCCATGTCGAAGACGAAGCGCACGCGGCCCTGCTCGATCAGGGGATCGACCAGCTTGAGCAGGGTCCCGCACTCTTCATTGAGCACGGTGATGATGGTGACCTGATTCTGCTCATGGACTTGCATGAATACCGTTCCCCGCAAGGTCGCGCCATGTGGACCGGCGGCAGCCATTGTCTGGTACCTATCTACCCCAGCCCGGACCCGCGGTCCAGGGGCGCGGGGGCGAGAGGGCCAAAGCGTCGCTTGATCTTTAAGTTATCGAACGTTATCTTAAGGCCTCGTCCTCCAGGAGTGCCAGCAGATGGATGCCCCCACCATGACCCTCGAAGCCGCCCCCCCTTCCACCTCCGCGTCAACCGCGCCCCGGCTGGCGGGCATGGGCGGGCACTACCAGGCGAGCATCACCGGTGCCGGCCTGGACAACCTCTTCCGCCAGGTGGCCGGTACGGCGCTGGTCGGCTTGGCGATCGCGGCGCACCCGCTCGATCCAGCCAAGGCTGAAGCTCTCGGCAACCTCTATACCAATCTCTCCGCCCTGCTCTTCATCGCCCCATTCCTGCTGCTGGGACCACTCGCCGGCAGCTTGGGCGACCGCTTCGCAAAGCACCATATCATCCGCAGCACGCGGCTGGCAGAGGTGTTGCTGGTCATCATCGGTGTGATCGGTCTGGCGACCGGAAACGTCGTGCTGTTGCTGACCACGGTCGGCGGCTTGGCGGTCGCCAGCGCCTTCTTCGCTCCGGTGAAGTTGTCGGTCATCCCCGAACTGACAACCCGGGAACAGCTGCCGATGGCCAATGCCTGGGTCGCGGCCATCACCGTGCTCGCCATCCTCGGCGGTACCGGCTTGGCTTCCTTGACGGATGAGAAGCTGTTGGCCGGTACCCCCTTTGCGGCACTCGGTGGACCCGGGATGCTGCTGACGCTGGGCCTCGGCCTGTGCGTTGTCGGCATCCACGGCGCCTGGCGCATCGGCAGGTTGCAGCCGCAGGCGCCGCACGCACCCATCGCCATGCCCTGGGCGCTGGTCAATCAGGTGCGCGCGTTGTCGTCGGTCAAAGGCCTGTGGGCACCCTCGCTGGCGCTGGGCGGTTTCTGGGCGCTCGGGGCGGTGGCCCAGATCACCATGATTCCATTGGCTGGGATCACCTACCACCTCGAGCAGGCCGGCACCGCCGGCTTGGCCGTCGGACTCGGCCTCGGACTGGTGGTGGGCGCCCTGATCACGCCACGTTTCATCGCCAAATCATTTCCCGCCGGACTCCCCATCGTTGGCGCCGTCATCGCTTCGGTCGCCCTGCTGGCGGCTGGTTACCAAGCCCAGAACGGTGGTGGGCTCGCTGGCTTCGCCACCTGCCTGGTCATCTCCGGCATCGGCGCCGGTCTGTGGGAGACCCCACTCACCATCCTGTTGCAGGAGCGCGCTCCTGCAGCCGTACGCAATCTGGTGATCGCCGGTGCGGGCGTGCTCGCCTCCATCGGCATGCTGCTGGCGATCGGCATCGCCATGATCTTGACCCAGGCGCTCGGCTTCAGCTCGGCCGAGGTCTTCATGGCGCTGGGTGCCGGTACCGGGGTCGTAGCACTGCTGTGCGCTTGGATCTATCGCCACCAATGCGCCGGCTGGTTGATGTCGTTGGCGGTGAATGCCGCCTACCGCGTGCAGGTCCGGGGCGCGGACCATTTTCCCGCCAGCGGCGGTTGCCTGGTGGTGTGCAACCACCTGAGCTACAGCGACGGCATCATCTTGGCGTCGCACCTGCCGCGCCCTGGGCGTTTCCTGGTGTATCGCCGTTTCACCCAGATGCCGGTGGTCGGCTTGTTCATGCGCGCGGCCGGGGTCATTCCGGTCGCGGCCGAAGATTCGCGCCGCGCGCTGCTGGCCTCCATCGATGCCGCGATCGAGGCGGCCAAGGCGGGCGAAGTGGTGGTGATCTTTCCCGAAGGCAAGCTGACCCGGAGCGGACAGATGGACGTCTTCCGTTCCGGCCTGGAACGCATCGCCTCGCGGGCGGGCGTCCCGGTGGTGCCGGCCCACCTCGACGGCCTGTGGGGCACCGTCACCAGCCGTTCACCGTCCTGGCGTTTCCCGCGGCCGCGGCGACCGGTGTCGTTGCATATCGGTCCACCCTTGCCACCCACCACCACCGCCGCAGAGGCGCGCGCGCAGGTCATGGCGCTGAGCTATCACTCCGCCCGGACACGTGCGGAGCGCAGCCGGAACACCCTGGGCGGCGAGGTTCTGCGACGGATGCGTCGCCATCCCTTCCGCGCTGCCATCCGCGATTCGGGCGGGGTGCTGAGCTTCTGGAAACTCATCGCGGTGGCGCGCATCCTCGCGCCGCGCCTGGCGCTGGCGGGCGATGAACGCTGCGTCGGCCTCCTGCTGCCCCCAGGGCGCGGCGGAGCGATGGCCAATGTCGCTCTGGCGCTGCTCGGCCGCACGGCGGTGAACCTCAACCACACCGTCGGTGCCGCCCAGCTGAAGCGCATGTGTGAGATGTCGGGGATCCGCACCATCATCAGCGCCACCCCCTACCTCAAACGCATCGGTGATCCAGGGCTGGCGGTGCGGATGGTGCAACTCGATGAGGTGATGAAGAAGACCTCGGCGGTAGCGGTGATCCTGGCTGGTCTCGGGGCCTTCATCCTACCCCGACGTCTGCTGGTGCGCGCCCATGCAGATGAGGTCGCGGCGATCATCTTCAGCTCCGGCTCCACCGGCGATCCCAAGGGCGTCGAGCTGACCCATCGCCAGGTCCTCGCCAATATCACCGCGGTGGCCGAAGGTCTGGAGCTCACCGGCGACCGTGACGTGCTGCTCAGCCCGCTGCCGTTGTTCCACAGCTTCGGTCTGGTGCCCGGTTTCTGGTTGGGGCTGGTGCTGGGTATGCCGAGCGCCGCGCATCCCGATCCCACCGACGCCAAGGCGCTCGGGGCCTTGGCGCAGGCCAGCGGTTCGACGTTCCTGATCTCGACGCCGACCTTCGTTCGCGGCTACCTGCGTCGCATCGAGCCCGAGCAGTTCAAGCACCTGC
>JANPIY010000754.1:0-3765 GCA_031425255.1 Planctomycetota bacterium | reverse complement strand
GCACGCTGTTCACCCAGCAGGGTCGCACCCTCCTGATCTCGTACAGCGCCACCGCGGTGACCCTGACGGACATCGATCCCGCCTATGTCTGGGTGTGGGATGGCGGCGGCACGAACGACAACTGGCGGACAGCGGCCAATTGGGTCGGCGACATCGCCCCAGGCATCGGCGGGGCGTTGCAGTTCTCTGGCGCGGTGCGCACCTCGCCGGTCAACGACTTCGCCGCCGACTCCGCCTTCGCCAGCCTCGCCTTCGCGGCGGGTGCCTCGCCGTTCACGCTGATGGCGAGCGGCAACCGCATCACCTTGAGCGGTGCCATCACCAACAACGGCGCCGCCACCCAGACCATCAATCAGGCGATGATGGTGACGGCGGCGTGCACGGTCGACACCGCCAGCGGCGATCTCGTCCTCGGTGGCGTCATCAGCGGTGCTGGCAGTCTCGACAAAATCGGCGTCCAGCGATTGTTCCTCAGCGCCATCAACACGTATGCCGGCGGTACCACCATCACCGCAGGCGCGCTCCGTGCCGATCGCGGGGCCGGGGTGCCCATCAGCGGCAACCTCAACGTTGCGGGCGGAGTGCTGGAGACCGGCCAGGACATCTCAGCCACCGCCGGCTCGGGTTCGGGGCAGATCCGTACCACCGGTCTGCTCCCTGGTTTCGCGGTCGTCGGTGCGGCGCCGATCACCATCGCGCTGGGTTCAGGATCCATCCCGGTGGGGGGCGGCAGCGCCGGCACGACCTTGCGGTTGAATACCATCGATGCCACCCAACCGCTCATCATCGACAAGTTGCTGACCACTGCCCTGAGATCGTACATCGAAGTCGCCAGCCCGAGTTTCCCCGTGCGCTTGACCCAAGGGCTGAGTACGGGCGGCACCAATGTCGTGTTCGGTAAGACCGGGGTCGGCCACCTGATCATCGCGGGTGACTGGACGGTCACCGGCAGCTGCCACCCGACCGTCTATGCCGGAACGCTGACCATCGATGCCTGCGCGCTGACGGCACCCGCGAGCGAGGACGTCGTGGTCGGGCGGAGCGATGCGACCCTGGGTCAGGTGGGAGGCACGTTGGTGGTGACGGCGGGTGCGACGGTGACCGCGGGAGGCATCCACCTCGGTGGCCCCAGCGGCGGTAGTGTGACGGGTACCGTCCATCTCGACGGCGGCACGGTCACCGTTCAGCGTATCTACTGCGCCACCAGCAGCGGCGCGGCGACGCTGCTGTGGAATGGGGGTACGGTGCGGGCGAGCGCGGCCACCCACGCCGCAGCCTTCATGAGCGGCCTGGACCAGATCCTCGTCAAGGCCGGCGGCGCCTTGATCGATGACCAGGGCTTCGCCGGCATCACCATCGCGGGCGCGTTGGAAGCCGACGCGGTCAGCACCGGTGGCGGCCTGACCAAGCTCGGTAGCGGCAGCGTGATTCTCGGCGGAGCCAGCACCTATACCGGCGCAACCACCGTGAGCGCCGGAACGCTGCTCGTCTCCGGCTCGCTCGCGCCGACCAGCGCGGTGACGGTGGCGTCCCCGGCCACGCGGGGCGGCAGCGGGACGGTGGCTGGTGCGATCACGTTGCAGCCGGGTTCGACGTTGTCCCCGGGCATAGGCGGGACGACCATCGGCACGCTCGTCACCGGCGCCGTGGCGTGCGACGCCATCTCGACCTACCAGATCGATCTCGATGGGAGCGGCCCTACATGCGATCGGATCTCCTCCACCGGCACCGTCGCCTGCGCCGGCACCCTGACGGTGGCCAGCATCGCCAACCCGGTCGCCGGTCGGACCTATACCATCGTCAGTGGCGTTGCGGTCACCGGGACTTTCGCCGGTCTGGTGCATGGTGCGCTCTTCACCCAGCAGGCGCGTACCTTCCAGATCGTCTATACGGCGACGAGTGTCCTGCTGACGGATTGCACCGGAGTGGGACCTTCGACCAGGACCTGGGATGGCGGAGGAGCCGATGATCGCTGGCTGACGGCGGCGAACTGGGTGGGGGACCTGGCACCTCTAGCGGGTGACGATCTGGTGTTCGCCGGCGGCGTGCGGCTGACTCCGAGCAACGACTGCGTCGCGGATACGAGCTTCGCCAGCATCACCTTCAGCTCAGGCGCCAGCGCCTTCACCGTGGGCGGCAACCGCATCACGCTGGGCGGCGCGGTCACCAACCAGGACGATAGCCTGCAGACGCTGGATATCGCGGTGGTCATGACGGCGACCCGCACGATCGATGCCGCGAGTGGAGCGGTGGCGATCGCTGGCGTGGTGAGCGGCGCCGGTGGCCTGATCACCACCGGCGCGCATACCGTGCGGCTCACCGCAGCGAACACCTACACCGGATCGACGGTGGTGGGTGCGGGCAGCATGCTGGTGGACGGCTCGATCGCGACCAGCAGTGGCGTCACGGTGGCCAGCGGTGCGACCTTGGGTGGGACCGGCATCGTTGCCGGGGTGATCAACAGCGGCCGCGTCCGCCCGGGGTCCGATTCCAGCACCGGCATCCTCAGCGTGGCGTCGCTGGACAGTTCAGTCGGCACGAGTCCGACCATCGCCATGCGCCTTGCGGGGTACGCGGCTGCGGGCATCGACCATGATCGTGTGACCGTGAGCGGCGCGCTGACCCTGGGCGGCAATTCGATCCTGAGTATCGACGCCAGCGGCCTGGGCGGAACGGGTACGGCGATCGGTGTCATCCAGTGCAGCATCGTCGGCGCGTTCTCGAGCGTGCAGGTGAGCAATAACGGCCCCGGCCTGAGCGTGAGCGTAGTCTATCATGCGACCGGCATCGACCTCGTGGTGGCCAACAGTCCGCCCGTGCTGGCTGCGATCGAGGGAACGCCGGTGGCCTACACCGAGAACGATACGGCGACGTCGATCACCGCGACGACCACGGTGACGGACGCCGATCACGTGAACCTGGCTTCCGCGCTGGTGCAGCTCACCGGCAACTATCAGAACGGCGAGGACGTGCTGTCGTATGTGCAGGTCGGCGCGATCGTCGGCACCTGGAACGCCGCCGCGGGCTCGATGAGCCTCGTCGGTGTCGATACCGTGGCGAACTGGCAGCTCGCGCTGCGCGCGGTGGCCTACCGGAACACCAGCGAGGACCCGAGCATCGCCGTACGCACAGTGAGCATCACCGCACATGATGGGACCTCCGGGTCGAACACGGTGCTGCGCACCATCACCGTAGCGACGGTCCTCGATGCGCCGGTGGTCGACCTGAATGGCGCCATCGGTGGCATCGATGCCGCAGCGACGTTCATCGAGGGTGTGGGTGCCCTGGTGATCGTCGCGACGGGCGCGACGGTCAGCGATGCTGATTCGGCGCTGCTCAGCGGGATGACGGTGACGCTGACCAATCCGCTCGACGGTGTGGCCGAGTCCCTGGCGGTGGTGGACGGAGGCGGGGTTACCGCGAGCTACGACGCGACGACCGGCGTGCTGACGCTCAGCGGAGTCGCTTCCCCCGCCGCCTACCAGGCGGTGTTGCGGACGCTGACCTACGACAACACCTCAACCAATCCGAGCACCACCTCCAGGGTGGTGGCGGTCACCGCGACCGACGGTGGGCTGACCAGCTTGGTGGCGACCACCACGGTGACGGTCTTCGCCACCAACAACACGCCGACCATCAGCGCCATCGCCAACCAAGCGGTGCTGGAGGATAGCGGCGTGCTGAGCGTGCCGCTCGCCGGCATCAGCAATGGCGGCGACGCTGCGGGTCAGATCCTCACCATCACCGCGGTGTCGAGCGCGACCA
>JANPIY010000753.1:0-8202 GCA_031425255.1 Planctomycetota bacterium | reverse complement strand
CGCGGAATAGGCGGCGCCGGTGTCCGCGATGAATCCAGCCGGCACCGGCACGCCGGCGGGCTGGAAATTCACCGCCAGGTCGGCGGCCTGCGCTGATGCGGCGGCCAGGCCTCCAGCGATGACGAGGTGGGCCAAGAGGATCGGGGAGGGCAGGGATCGCGACATGTCGGTTACTCGCAGGATACGAGGGTGGGAGCGCGGCGGTCGACAGGCGACGCAGCGGCAGGAGGGCTCCGCGAACGCGGAAACCGGCACAAGAGCACTCCAGCCGCAACGGCCAGGAGGCAGGGGCAGGGGAAAAGCGGAAGTCGCGGAAAGAACACCGAGGCGAATCGGAGGATTCTCTTATACAAACCATAATAACGAATAGCAACTGCTCGATCGGTACCCTGTCAAATGACGACGTAACCATCTCGATGGTTGAAAAAAGATCGGAACTTACTCCATTTCGCTCATCCGCCAATGGATTTCCATGTAATACATTACGAAAATATTCATAATGCGACATTGGCGCAGCCATCCGCTGCTGCCGACTCATGCAGCGAAACCCTGTTTCGATTACGGCGCGGATGGACTGCCGGCCCTGCCTACTTCCGTTGCTGTCACACCCGCGCACCATGGCTCCATGTTGCAGCACGTCCTGGCCCCCCCGACCGCTCCCACCGCCGAACCCTTCCACTGCCTGGTCCTGCACGGCCTCGGCGACAGCATGGCTGGCTGGCGACCGGTGGCGGCTGAGCTCGGCATCCCCGAGCTGGGCTGGTGTTTCGCCCAGGCGCCGGTGTCCTACTACGGTGGCTGGAGCTGGTTCGACATCTATGCCGACCACACCATCGACCAGGCGCAACAGCGCGAGAGCCGGCAGGAACTCACCAACCTGATCGACCACCTCCTGACCACGCTCGCGATCCCGAGTGAGCGACTCTTCATCATGGGCTTCTCACAGGGTTGCCTGATGACGCTCGACCAGGGCCTGCGCGCCAACCGGCGCTTCGCCGGCCTGATCGGCATCAGCGGCTTCCTCTCCGGGCTCGACGACTATCCCGCTGCCTTCGGCTCCGTGGTCAAACAGCAGCACCTGTTGTGGACCCATGGACTGCATGACGGCGTTTTGCCCATTGACGCCACCCGTCGGGTCAAGGATCGGTTGCTGGCGATGGGCGTGCCGCTGGATTGGCGCGAGTACGCCAAGGCGCACACCCTGGATCCGCAGCGGGAGCTCGGTGATCTGCGGTCATTCCTGCTCCGCCGCAGTGCGGCCGGGGTCGGGACTTGACCCCCCCAGGGTGCCTCGCATCGTCCTACGGCCATTCGAATGCCATTCACACCCCAGGAGTCCCCATGAGCAAGCAGTACAACAAGGTCGAGAAGAAGGTCCGTCGCGAGCGTCGCATCAAGCGCCTCAAGGCCAAGAGCCGCGAAGCCAAGGCCGCCGGCAAGAAGAAGCCCGCCAAGGTCTGAGCCGTCGCTGAGCGATGCTCGACTGGAGCACCCTGGTCATCCGACCAGGGTGCAGTCGTTTGCGGATGCCGGGAGGCGCGATCAGCGACCGCGGGCGATGCCGGCTCGACTCGTGCCCGCTGTGAGCTCACCTGCCCAGCAGGCCCTGCACCGCCAGGTAGAGCCGGCGGATCTCCGCCAGCGACAACGCGCGTAGCCCAGGGAAGCGTTCGCCCAGCGCGCGCTGCAGCAACGCCAGGACCTGCTCATGCGTCAGCATGGCGATGTCGACGCTGACGGTGCGCTGGTCGCCAGACCTCACTTCGCGCTGCGGCACTGACGATGTGGCCGCTGCGGCGTCGACCTTTGCCGCCACCCGCGGCACCCGTTTGAAGAGCAGCAGCGCGATGGTCTTCGCACTGCGGCCCTTCGCCTTCAGCTCGTTGTAGCGCACGAAATGGCGCGGACTCAGGCGCACCAGCTTGACGCGCCCAGGCTCGGCGAAGCGCTTCTGCCAGTTGGCGATGTAGTACACCCAGCCGTCGCGTTCGACGAAGATGGCGGACATGGGGATGGGGGCGGGGCGGGCTGGCATGGCGCGAGCATGGGCACGGCCAACTCGCGTGGAAGCCTGCACCCGCGTCTCACGCGAAGATGGTTCTGTTGAGCGCTCGCTTGCAGGCACAGCGCTGGTGGTCGTCCTCGGGACAGACGCCCTCAACCGAACGGCTGGTTCAGCGAATCCCCATTGGGACCGATGAAAGGATTGCCTTCATCACGCGCCGTGCAGCCGCCCAGAGCCAGGATCATGGCGGTCGCCATGACGGCCCAGCCCAACCAACGACCGATCGACATGGGGATGGTCATGGGCGGGCTCCTGAGCGGTCGAACGCTAGATGCCGGCGTGAAGGCGGGCAACGGTGCTGACGCCTCGGCTGACCGCAGTGTGTGGTGGATGGCCTCCAGGCGGATGATCAACGGCGTCGACGTGGCGTAGTCGGTCATAGGCCTTGGAAACACCGCGTTGCCGTCCACCCTGCCGCCATGCTGCGCGGCCTGCGAACCACTGATGCTCCGACCCTGCAACGCCTCTGCGGCGGCGACACCCGCCTCTATCTGCGGTTGGGGGCGTTGCTGCAGGCCAAGGTCGCCATCACCGAGGCGGCGCTGCAGGCCGCGGTCGAATCGCCAGCCGGCAAGCTGCTGCTCAATGATCGCCGCCTGAAGGACGTCGCCGCGCAAGGCTTCGACGCGTTGATGGCGGAACACGGCTGTTCGGCCCTGGGTCTCATCCTCGGCGATGGCGACGAGCAATGGCGGGTGATCGCACTCGACGACGAGCTCGACAATCCATTGCTCGCCGGTCAGGTCGCCGAGGTCGAAACCAATCCCGCCGTCCCCGCCTTCAGCGAGCTGGTGGCGACTCTGACCCCGGCTCTGCGCGGGCCGGTGGAGGGCCTGCTGCAGGCGCGCGCCGATGACCAGCGTGCGGCGGCGCTGGAGCAGTTGCGCTATGCCGCGCCACCGCTGTCGGTCGTCAGCGAACTGATGCCGATGCTGCTGGCCGACGCCGCGGAACTGGTGCGTGAGCGCGCCATCGGCCTGCTGTCGGCGAGCGGTGCCAGCGTCGCGGTGATCGATCTGGTACGCGCCCTGCACCGGCGGGATGACGAGGCCCTGGTGCGCCTGGGTGAAACCATCGCGCACCTGCCGCTGGTCCAGCTCGATCTGGTGGTGGCAGCACTCATGGCCACCGCCACCCGCGGTCAGGCGACCCAGGCGGTGGTGGCGCTGTGCCAGCGCCTGGCGGCGCACCTCATCCACCACCGGGCGCTCGACCGCTTGATCGAACTGCTGCTGCCGCATCGGCTCAGCCTGCTGACCTTCATCCGCGCCCTGCAGGAACACGACGCCAGCCGCGTCGATGCGATCCTGCAGCACCACCTGGGGCAGGGCGCCGAGATGGATACCAACCTCATCATCCTGTTGGCGATGCCCGGACGCCGCGGCGACGAGGCGCTGGTGGAGCGCGGGGTCGAACTGCTGCTCGAACGTGGTGAAGCGCCCAAGGAACGTATGGCCCTCGCTGCCGCCCTGCGCCGCCTGGACCATGACGCCAAGCGTCTGCCGGCCTTGATCAATGCCCATGGCCTGACCGTCGGCGAAGCGCACGACACCAGCGTCTATTGGCTGCTGGCGGAACTCAGCCGTGACCGCGTGATCGACACCGAAACCGCGGAAGGCCTGGCCACCTCCTTGCGCAAGCTCCTGCGCGACGCACCTGGGCCGCACCTCGCCGCGATCCTCGAACAGCAGCTGCCGGCCCTGATCCCCGCCAGCGACCGCGCCCGCGGCGCCTTGGTCGAACCCCTGGTGGAGATCGTCGGCCGATTCCGCGATGAGCGCTCCCTGGATCTGGTATCGAGCTGTCTCACCGGCATCGGCGCGGCCGCCACCGCCGCGATGTGGAACCTGCTCGAAGATCATCCTCACGACAACGTACGCCTGCTCGCCGCGGAACTGCTGCCACACCTGATCGCCCTCGGCGATCGCACTCAGGGGCCTGCTGCCGTCACCCGGCTGCTGCGTGGTCTCGAACGCGCGCAGCAGGCCCGTGAACGTGGCTCGCTGGTCACCGCCGCCGCGCGGCTGGCGCACGAGCTCGCACTCGATGCCGCCACCTGCGAACACATCGACCAGGCGACCGGCGGCCTGGGCGAATGGGCGATCGAGGCCTATGGCCATCTCGCCGCGAGTCCGCATTGCGCGCCCGTGCGGCGCGATGCCCTGCTCGATACCCTGCTCGGCATGTTGACGGAGGACCTTCCCGATCGTCCGGTGGAGCAGATCCGCGACCCTGCCACCGATGACGTGACCTTCGTGCTCGATGCCACCCTCGGCGCCCACACCCACAACGTGCCCAAGGTCCTGGCGGCGCTCTACCGGGTGGGCAGCACGCCACACCTGAGCAGCCACACGCTGACGCGCATGATCAACCGCATGTGCGAACAATGGCGCGCGGTATCGACCTGGCAGATCATCTGGGGACCGGGCAACATCCAGGACCTCGGTCGCGTGCTCGGCTTGCTTGCCGGTCGCCTGGACTTCCCGGGCCCCCTGCGTGTGCGCATCTGCGAAGCGCTGCTGCCGAAACTCAATCAGTTGAGCATCGCCCGCGCTCTGGCGCGGGTGTTCGTCGCCGGCGACGGTCCCTACCTCAGTGAGCTCGCCGGCAAGGCCAGCGCTCGCCTGGTGCAGTTGGCGGCCGAGAAGTACTACGCCGAGGACGAACTGCCGGAACTGGTGGAAACCCTGGTCGACTTCCTGGTCGTCCCCCACCTGGGTCCCCAGGCCGAATCCGCCCGGCGCCGCCTGGTCAATCTCATCCAGGCCTATCGCGGACACTGCACCAGCCGGGCACGAGCGAAATTGCGGGCCCTGCTGCCGGATCTCGACGTCGAACTACGGGAACGTCTCGACTGGATGTGAGGCCGGTCCAGGCGGAGCTCCCAACCCCGATCCCAGTGTCCCAGGTCGCTGCACGACGATGAGGTCATGCCCGCCATCCCACGGCGCGATCACCGTCGCGAGCAGACTGTTTTCGAGCAGCACGCCACCCGTCGCCGGGCAGCCGAGTTCGTGCGCCGCCCACGACCCGGGCAGCAGGACCGCGACGACCACCGCCTCGTAGTCGTCGTCGATCTTGACCACGTCACCGATGCGCAGGTCCGGTGGCGGCATCATGATGTCCACCCTGCGTGAGGCCCGGCCAACGCCGCGCCCATCACCCCCGCTCGCTTCATGGACGCGAGGGCTGAGGCGGAGCGATGGTCATCAGGATGGCCGCGGGCTGATCGCTCAGCTCATGTGCGGGGACCTTCGGCGCCAACGAAGCCAGTGCCGGCGCAACCGGGTAGAGCTGCACTTTCGGCACCGCCTGGCGCGGGATGGTGGGACTGCTCCACAGCAGCTGCGCCACCGCTCCACCAGCGTTTTCGAAATATTCAATCTTGATGAGATACTTCTTCCCGGCTTGGGCGGGGAAGGTGTAGGTCGAATCGGTGGGTCCACGCAGCACCCAGGCGTCGATCACCAGGACACCGTCGAGCCACAGCCGCACCCCATCGTCGGTACGGGCGATGAGCGTGAGGTTTTCGCTGCGGGTCGCTTCGATGGCGCCCGTCCATTGGGCGCTGAACAGATCGGCAGGGATGGCCGCGTCTGGCGACCCCGAACCCCAGGTGAAATTCACCTGGGCATCAGTGCGGATGAGGGCCGGCGAGCCAGACAGGGTCTTGTTGGCGAAATAGGCACCCATCAGCCCCGTGCCGGTGCCGATCAGATCCGGGTAGAGCTGATTGGTCGGCACCGGTTGACGTGCGATGCTCGCGCTCGACCAGTCGAGATTCGCCACCGCACCACCGGCATTCTCGAAGTACTCCATCTTGAGGCCGTACTTCCTGCCGGCTTGCGCCGCAAAGGTATAGCTCGAATCAGCCGGGCTGCGCAGTCTCCAGGCATCGATAACCAGGACCCCATCGAGCCAGACCCGGACCCCGTCGTCGGTCCTGGCCGTGAGCGTCAGATTCTCGCTCGCCCGTGGCTCGATCGCTCCGGTCCACCGCACGCTGAAATTATCCACTGGCAGGGACGGAGCGGGCGCTCCACCGCCCCAGTTGAAGTTCACCGACGGATCGGTGCGCACCAGGCTGGGCGATCCGGTGAGGGTCTTGTTGGCGAAATAGGCACCTTGGAGGCCAGTCCCGGTAGCGACGTGGTAGAGCAGGGCAAGGCCGTTCGATAGTGCCGCGGTATTGAAGGAGTATTGCTGGGCGACGGTACCGGTCTCGTTTTCGATGCCCGTGGTGGCGCCGATGCCACCACCTTGCGCAGTACCCGGACTCACCTGCTGGTAATTCACCAGGATATCGCGGGATCCCTCGCTCAGCACCACCTGGATGGTGTAAAGCGAGCTTGCATCCGCAAAGGTCGGCACGCCGACCCAACTCGCCACCGCTTTGCGATGCGGGGCGGTGCCACTGACGCCGAATCGCACGGAACCGGCAACCGCGGGATTCAGATCGTCCCAAAGCGCATAGACCGCAGCGTTGGGAGCTGACGTGGTGGGCAAAGCCGCGTTGGTGTAGGTGAACAGGCCATCAGCGGCACCGAACCCGAGCATGCCATTTGAACTGACGAAGACCGAGGTGTAGGGCCTGCCATAGAAGGTGAAGGTGAACGGCAGGGTCTGCGCGGTGCTGACGCTGTCATCGGTCAGATTGAGATTCGCGTGTGGAGTCGGGTCGACCCAGGCGATGGGTGTGGTTCTCACCGAGTAGTTGTTGGCGACGGTCAACGCCACGGCGCGGGTCTGATCGCCGCTGTGGCTGGTCGTATTGGTGAACGCGACCGTGCCGGTGTAGGCACCCTCGGCGAGAGACGCGGCTGATGCCCCCAACGAGACGGATACCGTCGCCGTGGCATTGGGCGCCAAGGTCCCAGCTCCCGGGCTCACGGTGATCCAGGGACGATCAGCCACCGCCGTCCAGGCCAGGTTGCTCGCGCTCACGTTGCGGATGGTGTAGGTGACCTGGTTGGGAGTGAACGGTCCGCCCACGGATCCTTGGGCGATCAGGTTGGAGCCCGGCGACAGGCGCAGGTCACCTGGGATGTCGAAAGCCTCGACCACATCGCTGGTGGAATCGCTGCTGGCGGTCTGCGCACTGTAGCCCATGCCACGCTTGGCGAAGGCGTTCCAGAGATCGGTCTGATTCGCCCCGCCGCTGAGGACCTGATCAGCCTGCAGGATGGCATCACGCGCCTGCAGGAAGGTCGGATTGGCTGGCCCCAGCTTCATGCCATCGGTCACGAGCTGCAGGATGAGCTGGTTGCCCACGCTGGCACCACGACGGGCGATGAGGTTGGCGCGGGCCTCCCACAAGGTCTGGCACCAGACCGTGCCCATGTCATGGACCTGGCTGTTGACCCGGATGTCGGCGAAGGTGAGCGGGTTCTTCGAGGTGGGCGTCACCGGACCACTTTCCGCCACGTACGGATAACGCCGGATGCCGTAGTAATAATTGTCCTGGACCAGACCGGCCATGACGTACCCACCCAGCGGATAGGTCCCGCGCAGATCCGCCGTCGGATTCACCACCAGGCATTGGGCATAGAAGTCCGACCAGCCCTCGCCCATACCGGCGGATTGCAGCGCCCAGATACCCACACCACCGCCCACCAGACGATTGCTGAGACCATGGGTGTACTCGTGGACGATGATGCTCGCATCGAAATCCCCATCGCGTCCCGGGGTGGTGCCGGACCACAGGTACATCTGCATACGGCCAGGCGAACCATCGGACGGGGTCGAGAAGTTGGCGTTGTTGGTACCGCCACCATCCTGGGCATCCGCCTGCACGGCGTCATTGCCTTGACCGCCACGGGCAAAATTGTCGTTCTGGAAATTGCCGAAGGCCTCGGTGAAACCAAGGCCGTAGAAACGGTCATGGATGACGTTGCACCAGTAGAAGAGATTCACCACCGCGGCTTCACGATAGGTTGCTGGCTCAGCCGCCAGGTTCACCGGGAAATCGAAACGCAGCGGCGAGCCCGTCCCCTGCGGACGGGGCAGATCCGGCAGGTTGTCGTTGTCGAGATCGGTATGGGCGTCGACGTTGTTGCCCAGGGTGCCGCCGGTCGCGGCCACCCAGCCGTTGGGTGAAGCCACCGGATCGAGACTGCTGACGGTGACCAGCGAGCGTG
>JANPIY010000752.1:0-3172 GCA_031425255.1 Planctomycetota bacterium | reverse complement strand
CGCCAGAGATAGGCGTTGACGCTGACACCGCCAGGGCCCCCGGTCCCCTGCTCGGGTGCCGACCGATCAACGCCAAAAAGAATGAAGCCTGCATCGCGGGGGTTGCGGCCAGCCTCACGCAGGATGCGCTCCCGTGCATTGTCGGTACCGTATTCATCGTTTCCGACCAGACGCCCGCTGGAGCAGCCTGCCAGCACCCCGCAAGTGATCAGTATGGTAGGGATGATGGGTGTGCGCATCACGACGTTTTAAAGCTTGACCTTAAAAAAGAAAAGAGGCGGCAGTTGCCTGCCGCCTCCCTCAAGCTTCTCCGATCTGACGGATCAGAAAGCCAGACGCGAACCGAGGATAAACACGTTGGCCACGACCCGATCCTGGATCCCAGCACGGGCGGAGTCATAGTCACGACCCGACTCACGACGGGAGTGATAGACATACTCGGCAATCAAATCCAAGCCAGGGGCAAGGCGATAATTGGCGCCAATGCCGAGGCCCCACCGACGCTCGCGCGCCTGCTGGTTGGCTACGCGCGTGAGCGTATCAACCGCAGCGCCCGTGTAGTTGAACTGGTTGCGGCTGCCGCCTTCCCAAAGGTTCGAGACGAAGTTCGCACCGACGGTGATCGGCCCGGCGGTGTAGCTTGCGCCCAGGTTCAACGACTCGCCGTTGCGGTCGCCGCGCACAGGGTTGGCGTAGAGGAAGTTGTAGTTACCGAACTGATAGTTCGCGCCCACAGTGACCCCGAGGTAGGTGGCCTGCGCACCGAACTGCCACATGTCGAGACCGCTCATCGTGCGGACCTGAGCACCGAATGAGGTCAACTCGCGAGCCGTGCCGGAACCGATGTAACCGGCGGTCGCCGCAACACCAACGCCAGCGAACGTTCCGCGATAGCGGGCCGCGATCTGATACTCACCACGACGAACGATCGGGCCGATGGCCCCGGCGGGTGAAACAGCTGCGGAGGTGGCACCGCGGAAGGCGTAGGCGCGGTCGCAACCGCTGGTCGCGTTGTCAGAGGGGCAACCCGTCTGACCGAAGCCACCGCCGTTCGGCGCGAAGCTCACGCCGAAGTCGAAGCCGAAGAACTGCGGAGACATGTAGATGACCTTGGTGTTGTCACCCAGCTGGCCGGGGCCGGTCTGCGTACGGTTGCCGGTCTGGCGAGTCTGGAAGTTTTCCCACACGCCGTAAACGCCACCAGTACCCATGTTGGTCACGAAGCCCGAGTTCATCAGGCCGCCGAGCACGCCGTCTTCGTCGCCGGCGCGGAGCTGGCCAAAACGGGGATGCGACACGAACAGGTAGGCTTCGTCCGCGGTCGCGCCATTCCGGTTAACCGACGCGCGGCCAGTCACCGAGATGTTGCCTTCAGCAGCACTGAAACCGATGTCGATCTGACCACCGTAGGTGAAGCCGAGCGCCGACTTACCAGAAACGATGACAGACACGTTGGGGATGGTGGCGATGTCATGCTTGCCGAGGCGAGCAAAGTTACCGCCGTTCACCACAGTCGTATTCTGGTTCGGGGTCAGAGTACCCGCGGGCACAGGAACCTGGGCCGCCACGAGAGGCTGGATCACCGAGTTGCCATTCACACCGCTCAGGGGAATGTTGTTGAACGCGCCGCCGGCAAGGGACGAGTTCGATACACTACCCGACTGATTGATGTAGCCGTAGTAAACGCCAATCGAGCCGCCAAGCCGCACCGTCGGCGCATCCTGAGCGGCAGCCGGCGTGATTGTCGCGGCTCCGATAGCGGCGGAGACGACGGCTGTCGTCCCCAGCAAAATCTTGCGCATGAAAAACCTCCTCGAAGGCCGTCGCCGGCCGTTTCCCTTGACCCACCCGCCGCCGGCATAGCCGGCCGGCGGATTGTGCCCCCCACGCATGGCCAGCACATGCTGACGACACCCGGGTCCGCGCAGACTATTGAATGGTGAAGACGCGGTGAGCAACGGTGCTTTCAGGCTCTGCGCGACATCCCCGAGACACTGTGGCTTGGCAGACACAGCGGAGATGAGGAAGGTTACACCAGGTTTCAGTTTTTGCCCGAGGCGACCATCAGGGCAGCCTTAGCGTCCAGCTTCCCTTCATAAAGAGCACGGCCGAGGATTGCCCCCTCGATCCCTCCGGATGCGTCCCGCATCGATGAAATCTCTTCCAGGCTTGAGACCCCACCGGAAGCAATGACGGGGACGGTCACAGCCCGGGCCAAGGCTTGCGTCGCGGCGAAATTGGCGCCTTTCAACATCCCGTCCCGCTCGATGTCGGTAAAGATGATGGCGCTGGCCCCCGCATCTTCGAACCGCCTCGCAAGCTCTACCGCCGTAATCTTGCTGACCTGGGCCCAGCCGTCGGTCGCAACCATCCCTCCTACCGCGTCGATCCCCAGGGCCACCCTCCCCGGAAATTCCCGGCAGGCCTCGCGCACGAAATCGGGATTCTTCACAGCGACACTGCCCAGAATGATCCGCTGCACGCCGGCTTCCAGCCAAGCCGCTGCAGTGCCCATGCTTCGGATACCGCCACCGAGCTGTACGTTGAGCTTGGTCGCCCCTACGATCGCCTGAACGGCGCTCGCATTCGCGGGCTTCCCGGCGAAGGCGCCATCCAGGTCGACAACATGCAGCCAGGAAAAACCCTGGCCGGCAAACACGGTGGCCTGGGCTGCTGGGTCATCGCCATAAACCGTGGCGTCCGCCATCACGCCGCGTTGCAGCCGGACAACCTGGCCCGCCTTCAGGTCAATTGCTGGATAGAGCGTGAACATCAACCGCCCTTGCGCCGCGGCGGATCGATCATGCGATGGAAGAAGTGCCCCTTCACCACGCGCCCCTTCACCCGCGCATAGGCCGGGTGAGTACCCCAGCGCGTATAGCCCAGCGCTTCGAAGATCTGGATGGCAGCCAACTGCGTTTCACGTACATCCATGTTCAACACGCGGTGCCCCAGCAGTGCGGCACGCTCTTCCACAAAGCGTATCAGCTTGCGGGCCAGGCCGAAGCCTCGCGCATAGGGCGCTACATAAGCGTGGGTCAGCTGTGCACTCATTGCCTGCGCTTCGTTGTTTCGAGGTGGCCTCACCATCTGAGCGCTGCCGACGACGCGACCATCCAGTCGCGCCAGGAACAATTCGCGCTCCGGTACCAGCAGCACCCCACGGAAATGC
>JANPIY010000751.1:0-6797 GCA_031425255.1 Planctomycetota bacterium | reverse complement strand
ATTGCAAACACTCGCATATGACCATCGATCCAGGTATTTTTTGACGGTCGCTCTCTTGGGGTCGACACGGCTCATGGGTCAAACCATCGAGAGTTGTAGTCGCTTGCCAACTGCGCGCGCGGTCACTGCAATGCTGCCGAGCGTCGATTCATTCTCGGGATCGAGAACGCGATCGATCATGGCGCGACTGGTGTGTATGCGCTTGGCCATCTCGCTTTTGGTGCTGTAACGACGACGCATCTCGTCGGTGATCTCCAGGGTGGTCCCCTCAGCTTCGAACTGCATTTTGCAGTGATCTAACGGTTGACTTCGCAGAGTATTCTCCAAGAGGTACTCATGCTAGCAGTCGCAACCTGGACAGTTCTGGTCGTCGAAGACAATCCCGGCGACGTCAATCTCATCCGGGAATGCGTCAAGGATTTCATCGGCGTCGATCTCGTCCATGTTCCGAACTCTATTCAGGCCAACCGGCGGTTGGCGCGCAAATCTCCTTTCGAAGACGCAGCACTGCCCGATCTGGTATTGCTCGATCTGCGGATGCCGATCTTCGATGGCTCGATCGTGCTCGAAGTCATGCGCGAGGAACCGCTCCTGGCGCGGACGCCAGTGATCGTCTTCACGTCGTCACGGTTGCCGCAGGACGAGGCGCGGTGCCGTGAACTGGGAGCCACCGATTACATCTGGAAGCCGACCGACTGGCGTGGTTGGCAGTCGGTCATCAGCCGGCTGTTCCGCAAACACCTGCGGGGATTCGACGTTTAGATCGACGCCTGCCGGCCTCGGCCTGCCCGCTGGCGTCACCCGGGACCGCCGACAGGATCCCGCGCGTGATCATCAAGCCCATCACCATCCGCCTGATCGCCTATGGCGAGAAGGCCAACCTCGCGGCCATCCGGACGCGGGCGACCGATCTGCTCAAAGAGGAGCACGGTAAGACCGATCCAACATTGCTGAATGATCTGCCGGCCACCGAGGTGCATGCTGAGATCCTCGCAGCGCGTTTCGATCAGGATGTGGTGCTCAAGAAACCCACGGCCAAGAAACCCGGCCTCGCCATCATCTTGCCCGAGATGAACGAACGTATGACGGTCGAATGGTTGCATGAACTGCCGTTGGCCAAGACCTGCGTGCTGTTCGCCAGTTGGACCAGTCCACGCGAGGGCATGGATTGGCAGTTGCTCGCGGTCGACGGCAGTCGGTGGTCGGAGAGCCGTCCGCACCAAGGCTGATGCCGCCCGCCGGTTCATCTTTCGTCAAAAACGCCTGGCCAATGCGGTCGCGGTGCAGAGCCGGCTTTTGTGGGATGGAGCCAGGCGCAACCCGGGGCATGCTCGGCCGTCATGACCACCTCCATCAACCGGTTGCGCGTGCTCTGCCTCATCGAGGGCCTCTCCCTGGTCCTCCTGCTCGGCGTGGCGATGCCGCTCAAATACCTCGCCGCCATGCCGCTGGCGGTGCGTTACGTCGGCATGGCGCATGGCCTGTTATGGATCGCCCTGATCATCCTGCTCACGATCGTCGCCTGGCGCCATCGCTGGGGGCTGGGGCGCAGCGCCGCGGTCTTCGTCACCTCGCTGCTCCCCTTCGGATTCCTGCTTATCGACCGTCGCTTGCGAGCGTGGGATGCCGGGACCAGGTAGGCACTCGCCTCATGGCACGCCCAGATCGATCCGCGGGTCGCCGAGCGTAGTCCACTGGAAGCGGGTGCCGTAGCCACCATCGCAGCTGACCAGGGTGAGGAAACGATCGGTGGGCAGCAATGGGATGTCGAATCGCGCCGGCGCCTGATCCGCCAGCGGCACCACCGTGCGCTGCGCCAGTCGTCCGTCGACCAGCACCATGAAGGAGCCGGCACCCACCGCGAGGCCGCGCACCGGATCGCGGGCGTCGGTGACAGCGAGGCGGAACCTTCCGATCAGGTGGTCGACGTAGCGGCGATTGAGCTGGGACATGGTGATCTCCACCTGTGCGTCGGCGGGCACGTCGAGCGGATTGCAGAAGAAGACCGCGGTGTGCGCCCGGCCGGTCTCGGGCACCACCGCCCAGCCGGCGTTGTCATCATTGCCGATGGCGCTGGCCACCGGCCAATTCACTTGTGAGAAATCCGCCACCGCGCCGGTGAAGACCACGTCGCTGCGCCGGCTTGCTGATACCACCACCGCGCGGATGCGGGTGAGGATGAAGTTGCCATTGGCTGACGCACCGGGCCCACGGCTCGGCAAGGTCTCGTCCGGCAGCACTTCCAAGCGGATGGCACTGAGGCGGGCGACGCCCGGCGTGCCACCGACGACATAGGTGTCGGTCGGCTTGATCGGCCATGCGATCACCGAACCGTCACCCTGCGGAGTCAGCACCGTACCAGCCAGGGTGCTGACGGTGCGCGGTTCCAGCACCGTCCACGCCACCGGGCTGGCGATCGTGGGCGCATCACGTGGAACCGGTGCCAGGGCCTGGGCGAATCGTCGTGGAGCGGTATTGGCCACCGCGGCGGAGAAACGTACGGGGCGCTGACCATAGGCGGTGGCGATCTCCTGCAGGTCGATGGTGACGCCCGCATTGGCGTGCATGCCGATCAGCTGGTGGCCGAAGGCGGCATGATCGACGCCGCCGATGATGGTGGGCGACCGGGTCGGCACGGTCACGCCATCACCATCGGGCGGGCGGATCATGAAACCGCCGCGGCGGATGAGATCGTAACTATGACCACCGCTGAGGTCGAAGTGATAAGCGTGGCCGGCGGAATCCACCACCGTCGGCACCTGCCCCGCGGGCATGAAGACTCCATCAATGAACGGCAGATCCGCCACCACGCGGTACTCGTTGCCGCCCCTACGCCCACCGATCTCCACATCGGAGCGCAGGGCGCCGGTAGCCTGATCAAGCCCTTCCCAGGTGGCGGTGCCGCGGCCATCACCGCCAGCGATGAGATCCGAGACCGCCAACGCCAATGGCCGCCTGGGTCCGGTGCGGACGAAGCGGGCGCCATCGAATGGCGCTGAGGCCAGCGCGCCGGTCGCGGGGTCGAAACGCCGGGCCTCGCCCGCACCAATGTAGCGTTGCACTGGCGCGGCCACCGCGTCGCTCAGGGCGATCTCGACCGCACCGGTATAGACCTGGACGTGGGCCCGACCGTCGACGGCGAGGTCGATGCCGACCTCGGTACCCAGGTCGATCACCCGCATGTGGTTGGCGACGACGGTGAAGCCATTGGCCTGGGCCGGGACGTTGGTGGTCAGTCGGCCGTGACGCAGCTGCGCCTGCATGCGCGACCACAGGTCGATCTGCGCCGGGCCCTCGAGCGCGAGCACCACCGCATTGTCGAAACGGATCTCGACCACACCGGCCGCCAGGGTGAGGGTGCCAGGCGGGATGCGCTGCCCATCGCCGGGCGCGCTGGGCAGGTCGCGGGGCCACTGCACGCCACGGATATGATGCACGCTGGCGAAAGGCCTGGTCTCGACCAATGGGCCGGACGGGGGCACCAGCACCATGGCGGTGGCGGCGAGCGTAGTGATCAGCATGACCGCCGCGGCGGCCACACCCCAGGTCCAGGCGCGGCGGCGCGGCGGCGTGGCGGCGGCGATGCCAGCCATCACCAGGTTCTCCAGGCTGCTGTCACGTCGGCCGGTGATGGCGGCCAATACCGGTGCCGGATCGAGTGGCATACGCCCGTGCTCGTGCAGCACGCGGTCGAGCGCCAGTTCATCACGCAGCTCATCGCGCAGTTCGGCATCGTCCGCGACCGCGTCGGCAACCTGTTTGACCAGCGCGGGATCACGCCCACCGGCGACGTAACGGGCGATCAGGTGATCCAGCTCGGGAGGGACATCAGATGGCATGGCCGTCGATCCGTTGTTTGGACAACAAGCAGGAACGCAGTGCCTTGCGGGCGCGATGCAGTACGAGATGCACCCAATCGCTGGAACGGCCATAGCGCGAGGCGATGTCCTCGACCGCGACCTGTTCCAGGTAATGGGCGCGGACGATGTCCGCGACCTGGTCGCGCAAGCCAGCCAGGCAGGCGCTCAACTGGTCGTGCAGGCCCTCGTGGGCGAACGAACCCACCTCGTCGCCATGGTGCAGTTCGTGGTCGAGGCGATGGTCCGCGCGCAGGCGGTCCTTGAACGAACGCTCGGCCAGCCAACGCCGACGTTCGTTGAGCGCCTGGTAGCGGGCGATGGTGGTGATCCAGGCCATGAAGGAGGTCCCGAGTTCGTACTGGTCGAGGCGGAAGAACCCCACCACCAGGGTCTTCTGCACGACGTCATCGACGGCGCCGACCTGCGGGAGGATGGCCGCGACGACCATGCGCAGGTGGGCCTCGCAGGCGGCGATGACGGTACGGAAGGCCTCGCGCTCACCCGCGCGCACCTGCGCGATGGCTTCATCGATCTCGCGATCGCTGGCAGTTCCGCCCATGAAGACCCCCTCTCGTTCAATGTGGGCAGCGATGGATGCCTTTCATCCCCTCGGGATAGGCCGTGACAAGCATTCGGGCCTCCGGCTTTGTATTGAAAGGTTTTATTGCGCACGCACATACGCTGGCGGCCACCGACGGAAATCCCCTATGCCGCGTCCCCATCTCCTGCTGCAGGTCCTCATTCCCCTCGGCATGACCCTGACCGCTCTGGCCGCCTCCCTGGCCGCCTCCCTGACCGCCTCGGAGGCGCTCACGGACAAGGTCGACTTCCATCGCGACATCGAACCGCTCTTCCGCGCCACCTGCTACACCTGCCACGGACCCGATCACCAGGAGGGCGACCTGCGCATGGATAGCCGGGCCGCCCTGCTCACAGGTGGCGAGGACGGTCCTGGGATGGTGGTCGGCAACGGCGCCAAGAGTGCGATCGTGGCGCGCAGTCTCGGCGAGGGCGATGGCGCGCGCATGCCGAAGAAGAAGGCGCCGCTGGCGGCCAGCGAGATCGCTGTGATCAGACGTTGGATCGATCAGGGCGCGCCATGGCCGGCGACCGCGGGCAGCGACGCACGTCACTGGGCCTACGTCGCGCCGAAGCCGACGATCACGGCACCGACGGTCGGCGACCGCGCATGGGTGCGCAATCCGATCGACGCGTTCGTGCTCGCGCGCCTGGAGGCCGAGCGGCTGAAACCGGAAGCCGAGGCTCCGCGCGAAGCCCTCATCCGCCGCCTGAGCCTCGACCTCACCGGCCTGCCGCCAGGGCCGGCTGATATCGCGACGTTCGTCACCGATCGTTCGCCCGATGCCTACGAACGGGTGGTCGAGCGTCTGCTCGCCTCGCCGCACTATGGCGAACGCTGGACGCGGCTGTGGCTCGACCTCGCGCGCTACGCCGACACCAACGGCTATGAAAAGGATGAGCGCCGTACCATGTGGCATTGGCGCGATTGGGTGATCGACGCCTTCAACGCCGACCTGCCCTTCGACCAGTTCACCATCAAGCAGCTCGCTGGCGACCTGCTGCCGGACGCCACGCTCGCCGACCGCATCGCCACCGGTTTCCATCGCAACACCCTGATCAATCGCGAGGACGGCGTCGATCAGGGAGAGATGCGCTGGTCGATGCTGATCGATCGCGTCAGCACCACCGGCGCAGTCTGGCTCGGGACCTCGGTCGGTTGCGCGCAGTGCCACGATCACAAATACGACCCGGTCAGCCAGAAGGAGTTCTATCAGCTGCTCGCGTTCTTCGAATCCTCCGACGAACCCGACATCCCGGTCGCCAGCCAGGCCGACCAACGACGGCGCGCGGAGCTCGAAGCGGCGGTGGCCAAGGCCAAGGCCGAGCTGGCCGCCGAGACCCCCGCGCTGGTCAAGGCCGAGAGCGAGTGGCTGAGCCGTCAGGGCTCCGCGAGCTGGACGGTCGCCGAGGCGCAGGCCACCAGCGCCGAAGGCACGACGCTGACCAGGCGCGCCGATGGCGCCTGGTTGGCGAGCAACGCGCGGCAGAGCGACACCTATACTCTGACCTTCACCGCCCAGGGCGCGGTGAACGCCTTGCGAATCGAAGTATTGCCTGACCCCTCGCTGCCGGCTGGCGGCCCAGGTACCTCCGGCAACGGCAACTTCGTGCTCAGCGAGATCCGTTTGAGCGCGGGTGGCAAGGCCATCGCGCTGAGTGGCGCGAGCGCGGACTTCAGTCAGGACGACTGGCCCGTCGCCAACGCCCTCGACGGGAAGGACGATACCGGCTGGGCAGTGAGTCCGCACAGCGGCAAGCCTCACACCGCGACGTTCCGCACTGGCACCGCGGTCAGCGGGCCGCTCACCGTCACCCTGGTCAACCGCTCGCCGCACGCCCAGCACGTCATCGGCTGCATGCGGTTGAGCACCAGCAGCGAAACCGCGCCTGAACGCAGCACCGTGCTGCCGCCCGACCTCGCCGCGCTCGTGGCCAAGCGCGAACGCAGCGACGCCGAACGCAAACGTCTGCGTGAACACTGGCGGGCGCAGGCGCCCGAGTTGAAGGAAGCGCGCACGCAGCTGGCGAAGGCCGAGAAGAACTTGAAGGACATGCCGCAGACCACCGCCATGGTCCTGCAGGAGAAGCGCGGCGCCGGGCGTCCCACCGCCATCGTCCATCCCCGTGGGGCTTGGCTGGCGAAGGGTGAGACGGTGTCGGCTGACGTGCCGAAGTTCCTGCCCCCGCTCGCCGATCCCGCGCAGGCCAACCGCTTGAGCCTGGCGCGCTGGCTGGTCTCCGGCCAGAACCCGCTGACCGCGCGCGTGACGGTGAATCGTTTCTGGGAACAGTATTTCGGCCGCGGCCTGGTCGAGACCAGCGAGGACTTCGGACTCAAGAGCGCCAAGCCCAGCC
>JANPIY010000750.1:0-7195 GCA_031425255.1 Planctomycetota bacterium | reverse complement strand
GCAGGGAGGCCAGAGCACGCCACGTCCGTACGCGCGCCGTCAGCGCCGTGCAGCCCTGCGCCCGCGCGATCGCCGCGAAATCCAATCCAGCACGGAACCGCAGGTCGAGCGCGCTGCGCTGCAGGTCTGGATGTTACCGGGAGGTTGCGGGCTCGCTGAAACAGCTCCGGATCAGAACCTGCATCCCAGACCAATACCGCCGAACTACTTCACCGGTGTGGCGCTCAGCGACGGGTAGCCGACCTGGGGAGGCTTCTCCCCAGGGCGTGCCGCGGCGCCGCCGTAGTTCACCAGTGCGCTGCTCTTGTTGCCGCCACGCAGCGCCTGCCCTGCCAGGAAGGTTCGCCGTTCCCCTCCGCGGGTTTCGACCACCAGCGTCCCGGACGGTTGTTTGCGCAGGACGTTCTCGTGCAGGTTGATGGTGGCTTCGGCGTCGATGATGGTGAACAGTACGGGTTTCTGCTCGGCGGGAGTGGCCTTGTTCGACAGCACGTGGGCATAGAGCTCGGAACGCCCGCCGTTCCTGGTCTCGACCTTGGTGCCGTCGCCCTCGTTCTTGAAGCCGAACATCCAGAAGGCCGCGCCGTCGTTGACGATGTGGATGCCGCCTGGGCTGTTTTTCTGGGCGTACTCGCAGTTGAGTCCACGCGACCAGCAGTTACCGCCCATCAGCACGAGCGTCTGCACATAGGTATCGAACAGGAACAGGTCGCCGCTGCCTGGCCGCTTCTCGACGGTTTCAAAACTCATGCAGGCGAGCAGCAGGTCGCGTTTGGCTTCGTGACGGATGTCGAGCTTGGTGTAGATGGTGTCGAAATGTTCAATCACCACGCAGGGAGCAGCGCCGTCGCCGATGATGAGCGTCGGTCCATTCTTGCTGGCGATGGCCTGCTCCAGCGCGATCACGCGTTCGACCTTGGCCCGCAGCGTGACCGGGCTGAGGATCGGATAGCCATCACCTTTACCGAGTGGGAAGTAGACCGTGCTCTTGCCACTGTCGATCGCGGCTTGCAGGGCCGGGCCCCAGTCCGGTTTGCCGTCTTTTTCTGCCGGGGGGTAATCCGCGACGCTCACCCATTGCGTCAGGGGAGCGAGCGGAATGTTCGGGGTCTCGCGCACCGGCAGATTCAACGTGCGCTGGGTCGAGCCAGGGAAGGCTGCGTGCGCCACATGGCTGTGCCATTCATCGACCCGCTCGGCGCTCAGGCTGCCACCTTTCCCGGCCACGAGTGCGGTGAAGCCGCGTTGGCTGACATTGCGCAACAGGACGCGTCCTTCCTGTCTGATCGCGCTGGCTTGTGGCTGGGTGGTGGTGGCCTCGGCATCGAACAACACGGTCGACGAATTCCACGCATCGCTCAGCAGCGGCCCGTCGCCCTGGTAACGGATGCGCCGCAGGAAGACCGGGCTGTGCTCGCTGCGGATGCCGAGCGTGCGGATGTTCTCCATCACCACGTTCTCGATGGTGTAGCCACACCCATACTTGATCCGGATGCCGACGTCGAAGCCGCTGATGTGGATGTCGGAAATGCTCAAGGGGCCGTTGTCCCCCAGGTCGAGGTCGAGTCCGACCGCCCCGGAACCGGCGCCAGCGCGCATGGTCACGCGCTGCACGTTCCCCTGGTTGCTGGCGAAGAACCCCAAGGCGCACGCCCCAGGATTGCCGACGCCGACATCGAAGGTCAGATCGCGTACGCTGTTGCGGAAGGCCTGGGCGACATCCCACGACAGCTTGAGCACCTGCTGGCGCTTCTGCGGATCGTCGAACCCGGACGTGCGGTCGGCGAGGCGGATGACGCTGCGCTCGCGGTGTTCCCCCTGCAGGATGCGCCGCGAGGGCGCCCCGCCTGTGCGTGGTGGCGGTTTCAGTTGCCCGCTGACCAGATAGGTGCCGATCGGAAAGTAGAGCAGCCCGGTGCCTTCCAGCGCCTGGTTGAGCGCCGCGGTATCGTCGGTCTTGCCATCACCGACCGCACCGAAGTCCTTCACGCTGCGCACCCCGGCGTCGGCGGGAAAGCGGATGTCCTGAGCGCCCGTCGGAGACGTCATCAGGGCGGTGAGCAGCAGCGCGCCGGTGAGTCGCGTAGCTGATAGACGGTGGGATATGGGCATCGTGCGAACCTCTCCGTGGACTGTTGGCGATGGTTGGGACATCAGGGCGGTGTCGCCCTCGTCGTTCTGCGCTCGCGGTGGCGCTGTGAGCATACGACATGAATGCCTTCGCCGGCCACGGTTCCTGTCATCCGAAGCGGAGCTGGCGCCCTGACCCGCAATGACCTCAGGCGCCTGATCACGCCGCTGGCAGTCAGGCGTTGTCGAGCGATGGAGGCGCACGGTCACAGCTCGACCATCTGGTCGTTTGGAATGCTGTACATCTTGTTTTAGATCGTTCCAACGACTTCTTCCGCCCGCCGCCTGCCAGGGTCGCCGCCATGCTGCTTGCTGCCACGCTCCTCATCTCCCTCCGACCCTGCCTGATGGTCGGGGTTCTGATGTGCGCGTCGGGCGCGACGGCTGACCTGACGGCCGGCGAGGCCCCAGCGATGCGTGATCTGGACCGGGTCGTCCGCCCGTTGCTCCAGACGCACTGTACGGAATGCCATGGCGGCAAGGATCCCGATGCCGGGCTATCGCTGCAGACCCTATCGACACGTTTTGATGAGCCCGCGAGCGCCATCCACTGGATGCACGTCCATGATCAGCTGATCGCTGGCGAGATGCCGCCCGCGTCGGTGAAGCAGGATCGACCCACCGCAGCGGAGACCGCGCCGGTCATCGCGTGGTTGCGAACTCAGCTGCACGCGGCCTCCCTGACGCGGCAACGGAGTGAAGGACGCGCTGCCATCCGGCGACTCAACCGAGTCGAATACGAAAACACCGTGAGCGATCTGCTCGGCATACCCGTGCACGTCCGTGACCTGCTACCGGAGGATGGCGCCGTCAGCGGGTTCGACACGGTCAGTGGTGGCCTGGACATCTCGGCCACGCACCTGGTGCGTTACCAGCAGGCGGCGGAACGCGCACTGGATGCGGCCCTGCCGACGGCACCGCCGTACCCCCTCAAGGAAATCGTGAGTGGCAAACAATGGTTCGAGCGGGTGCATCCGAACATCCGCAGCTTCGCCGGCAGATCCTACACCTGTGAGGGTGATGTCGGCGTGCTCTATCAGTACGATGTCCACACCGACACCGACGTCCGTTCACAGCAGCGGCCGATGGCGCCTGGACTGTATCGCGTGCGCTTGACGGCTGCGGCGCGCAATACCCAGGGCCGCCCCCTGCCGATCCGCCTGGTGTGGGAGGACGTGCGCGCTGATTCACGCCTTGGCCACCTGATCGGATACCGCGATGTTCCGGCGGGCGCGCCGACCACCATCGATCTGGTGGTCGACGTGCCGGTGGAGCGCACCAGGCACAGCAACATCTTGTTGCAAGCCTTCACCCTGCCGCCGGTGCCGCGCAACCAGGACCAGGACCAGACCCCGCCGGATCCTGCACGTTCACCGGCGCTGGAGATCCACCGCTATGAGCTGGAGGGACCGCTTGCGGGCTGGCCATCGCCGGCCTACCGCACGTTGTTCGGTGATCTGCCCTGCGAACCACGATCCTTTGCCGAGGCCCGCGCCGCTGGGTCGGCCTTGGCGAAAGACCCCTGGACCACATGGAAGAGCGAACGTTTCATCAAGGATCCGCTGGTGCCGTACACCGTCGACGCTCGTGCCGACGCCGAGCGGCTGATCCGCGCTTTCTTGCCACGCGCGTTCCGTCGGCCCGTGGACTCCAGTACGGCCGATTACTACGTCGCCTTCGCGCAGACGCGCCTGTCTCGCGGGATAGCATTTGTTGAAACCATGCGTGCCACCTACCGGGCGATCCTGTGCTCACCCCATTTCATCTTTCTCCTGAACCGCCCAGGTGCGCTGGACGATCATGCGTTGGCCAGCCGGCTGTCCTACTTCCTGTGGTCCTCGCAGCCTGATGACGCCCTGCGAACCGTTGCTGATGCCGGACGTCTGCGCCAAGCGCATGTGCTGCGCGATCAGGTGGAACGGATGCTGGCGGACGACAAAGCCACGCGCTTCATCGAGCGCTTCACCGACCAATGGCTGGGCGTGCATAACGCTTTGGCGATGAAACCCGATGATGTCTACATCGAGTACGACGATCACCTCGGCGCTGCACTGGCTCCAGAGACCCGGTTGTTCATCCGCGAGATGCTGGTGCGCGACCTCAGCGTCACCGCGCTGATCGATTCCGATTGGACCTTCCTCAATCAGCGGCTGGCGAAGCACTACGGCATCCCGGACGTTCACGGTTACGAGTTTCGCAAGGTCGCTCTGAAGCCCGAACATCAGCGCGGCGGCGTGCTCACCCATGCCAGCATCCTCAAGGCGACCACCAATGGCACCTATACCTCGCCGATCAAACGCGGCGTGTGGTTGCTGGAACAGATCGTCGGCAAACCTCCGCGCCCGCCGCCTCCTGATGTCGCGGCCGTGCAGCCCGACATCCGTGGTGCCACGACGTTGCGGGAACAGATCGAGAAACACCGGGCACTGCCGGAGTGTGCCGGATGCCATGCGCACATCGACCCCCCTGGGTTCGCGCTCGAAAGCTACGATGTGCTCGGTGGATTCCGCACGCGCTACCGTACACCGGGCCCTGGCAAGGGGGTGAAGGGCTACCTGGAAACACTCACCAATTATCCCGACTTGAAGAAGGTGTGGTTCGTTGCGCAGGTCGATCCCGCGGCGGTGACCGCTCGTGGCGACCTGTTCACCGACCTGCCCGCGTACAAACGCATCCTGTTGCAGGACCCGGATCAACTCGCCCGCACGGTGGCGCGCAAGCTGATGACCTACGCCACCGGATCCGACGTCCAATTCGCCGACCGTCAGGTGCTTGATGCGCTGGTCGCCGCGACGAAAGCCAAGGCGCACGGCCTGCGCACGATCGTGCATGCGTTGGTGCAGAGCCGCGTCTTCCTTGAGCAATGAACGCCGTTGG
The DNA here is from genome assembly GCA_031425255.1 of Planctomycetota bacterium. Classification (GTDB taxonomy): domain Bacteria; phylum Planctomycetota; class UBA11346; order UBA11346; family UBA11346; genus BOG-1363. The sequence goes on along the minus strand of JANPIY010000750.1, from coordinate 2,188 downwards.
AGCCTGATATGACCTTCCTCCGTCATCCCTTGTCACGGCGCACGCTGCTCAAGGCGGGAGCTGCCGCCCTCGCGCTGCCGCTGCTCGATGCGATGTCACCCCGCGGTCTGCATGCGGAGGAAGCCGCGCGTGCTAAGACGCCAAAACGGTTGGTGATCATCCAGCGGCCGCTTGGCACCTATGCCCCCTACTTCTTCCCCGAGCTCGCCGGGCCGGATTACCAGGCCCCACGTCTGCTGGAACAGCTCGCCGCTCATCGCCAACGCTTCACCGTTTTCTCCGGGATGAGCCATCCGGGCTACCCCAACAACCACGGCAGCGAATTCGGCCTGCTCACCGGCGTGCATCCCGATGGTTTCAAACACTGGGACGATATCCACAACACCATCTCACTCGACCAGGCCGCTGCCGAGAGCGTGGGCCAGCTCACTCGTGTGCCCTACCTGCTGCTCGGCGGGATGAGCACCGGGCTGTCGTTCAGCCGCAAGGGGGTGCCGCTCCCTGGCAATATCCGGCGTGGCGAGGTCTTCACGCGCTTGTTCCTCGACGGCACGCCAGCCGAGATCGCGCAGGAGGTGCGCCGCCTCCAAGATGGTCGCAGCATCCTCGACGGCATGCGCGATCAGCTCGCCGCACTCGCTCGCCAGATCAGCGCCAGTGATCGTCGGCGCATGGAGGTGCTCACCAGCACCATCCGCGAAGCGGAACAATCGCTGACCCAGGATGAGGCCTGGGCCAATCGGCCCAAGCCCAAGGTCGCAGTCCAGGCCGGCAGCGACGCCGGCGAATGGGTCGGACTCACGCGCCAGTGGTACGACCTCATCCACCTGGCACTGCAGACCGATTCCACCCGCGTGATCGTCTACCGCTTTGGAGAGAACAGCCCTGCGTCCTCGGTTCCAGGCATCACTCTCGGCGAGCACGACGCCTCCCATCACGGCCAGGATCCGAAGAAGATCGAACAGGTGGCCTTGTTCGAGCAAGCGCACTTCGCCTCGTTCAACCATCTCCTCACCAAGCTGTCCGACACCACGGAGAGCGGCGGCTCCCTGCTCGACGCGACGCAGGTGCTGTTCATCAGCAACCTGGGCGACGCCTCCGCCCACGCCGCCAACAACCTCCCCGTGTTGCTGGCGGGGGGAGGCTATCACCACCGCGGGCATGTCGCCTTCGATCGCCAGAAAAACTACCCATTGGCGAATCTCTATGTGCGCATGCTGCGCCAGATGGGAATTCCCACGGAATCGTTTGGCACCAGCAACGGTGTGCTGAGCGAACTCGATTGAGCCCACTGGAGCAGGACGAGGTGCAGAGTGCGAAGTTGAGATCACCCTCTTGGAGACGACTCGAGGGGCCGACGGCCCGCGTAGCCCGACCGAGCTTCGAGCGAGGGCGGGGTGCGACCCCTCCTGTCCGTCATCTCCCCCGGCCTCGACACCACGGCCGGGTTAAAACAAAACACCCCCAGCCGGGGCCGGGGGAGATGGCGGAGCAGGGCCGACCGTATCCGAACCGTCGAGTTTGTAGCGCAAGTCATTGCCAAGCAGGCCGGTAGGAACCATCAATGGCACATTCAGGTGGGTCCGCTCATGCTTGCGGGGCCGAAACAAACATTCGTCATCCAGAATGACGAGTAGATGCCGCATTCCTCACTTACGGACTCAGCGATGGCGCCACGTCTCCGGCATGGTTGTGGCTCTTATTGGGTAGGACCACGCCATTACGCCAACTGTCGATGCAGTGCATTCGCAAGAACACCACATCCCCACTGATGGCGTTACGGGCTAAACCGGTGCCGCTGCACACCTAACACCGCCCAGGAAAACGAACACGCCATGAAGACCATCCAAGTTTATGATCCGCCGCTCTGCTGTGCCACGGGAGTCTGCGGAACTGGCATCGACCCTGACTTGGTCAATTTGTCCACCATGCTGACGCGACTCAGTAAACACGGCATTGCAGTCGAGCGCTATAACCTCGGCCAAAAGCCGATGGCGTTCGCGGAGAATTCGCTGGTCAAGGCGTTGCTCGAACAGGATGGAAAACGTGCGCTGCCGCTCGTCATCGTGGACGGGAAAGTTCAGGTCCAGGGCCGCTATCCCAATGCTGAAGAACGATCTGCCATGGTACGTGAGGCGCTCGGCAACAAGGCCGAGGTGATATCGTGAATCTGGCTGATTATCAGCCA
>JANPIY010000749.1:0-4506 GCA_031425255.1 Planctomycetota bacterium | reverse complement strand
ACGCCGTGCTGTTTGCGGTCCTCGGGCACCAGATAGACCCCACGCGCGATGGCGTCGGCAGGCCGTCTCGGCACGAAGGTCTGACCGGCGAAGCGCAGACTGCCGGCTAGCGGCTGGTCGACACCGAACAGGCAGCGCATCAATTCGGTACGGCCGGAGCCCACCAGCCCGGCAAAGCCGAGGATCTCGCCTTTGCGCGCGTTGAAGGAGACCCCTTCGCTCGCCCCAGGCACCAGCAGGTCCTGCACCTCCAGCGCCACCTCGCCTGGGCGGTTCACCCGGGTGGGGAAGCGGGTGGTGAAATCGCGGCCGATCATCATCGACACCAGTTGGTCGTGGTTGGTGTCCTTGGTGATGAGGTCGCCGACGTAGCGGCCATCGCGCATCACGGTGATGCGATCGGTGATGCGCAGGATCTCTTCGAAACGATGCGAGATGTAGACGATAGCGATGCCACTGGCCTTGAGGTCGCTGATGATGGCGAAGAGTTTTTCCGCCTCCACCGGCGTCAGCGACGAGGTCGGCTCGTCCATGATGATGATGCGGGCTTCCATCGCGAGCGACTTGGCGATCTCCACCATCTGCATCTGGCCGGTGGTGAGCTGGCGCAGCGGCGTACCGGGCGGCAGGTCCAGGCCCACGCGTCGCATCATCTCGGCGGCCTTGCGGTTCATCGACGCGCGGTCGAGCACCCCGAAGGCACGGCGATGTTCCGCCCCCAGGAAGATGTTGCCCGCCACATCCAGATTGGGCGCCAGCATGAGCTCCTGGTGGATCAGCGAGATGCCATGGGCCTTGGCCGCCGACACGCCAGCGAGCACCACCGGCCGCCCGTCGATGCGGATGACGCCTTCATCCTGCTGGTGCACGCCGCCGAGCACCTTCATCAGCGTCGATTTGCCGGCGCCGTTCTCCCCCACGAGGGAGAGCACCTCGCCCTTCTGCAACGTCAGCGACACCTCCGACAACGCCACCACGCCTGGGAAGCGTTTGGTGATGCCGGACATCTCGAGGAGCGGAGGAATGGTCATGATGGCGAGTAGCGAAGCGAACGATCGGCTTACTTCTTCAGGTCCGCCAGCCGGGCCTTGAAGTCCGCGACGTTGTCCTTGTTCACCACTTCGACGCCGGTGTCGATGATCGGACTGGCAGGGAGCGCAGTCGCGCCCTTGGTCGCGAGCTCGTAGAGCAGCTTGGCCGAGCGGTACCCGAACTCGAAGGGCTTCTGCACCACGGTGGCCTTGACCACGCCCTCTTCGATGCCCTGGATGGTGCCGTCCTCTTCGTCGAAGCCGGCCACCAGTAGCTTGTCGGCTTTACCGCTGGCCTTCACCGCGGCGACGATCGACGGGGTGTTGTAGGACCACAGGCCGATGAAGCCGACGACGTCGGGGGAGGCGTTGATCACGTCCTCGACGTTGGTCCGCGCCTTGGTCATGTCCTTGTTGTCCTCCTTGGTCACCACCACTTCGACCTTGCTGCCGACCAGCGCATCCTTCACGCCCTTGAGCCGCTGGCTGGCATTGTCCGCCGCCAGGGTGCCGACGAAGGCGGCGATCTTGCCACCGGCGGGCAACAGCTTGCGCAATTCATTGCCGAGGACTTTACCGGCCTCGTAGTTGTTGGTGCCGATGTAGGCGAGGCGCTTCGAATCAGGGCCGTCGCTGTCGTGGGTGATGACGTTGAGCTTGGCGGTGGCCTTGTCGATGTCGCGCGACTGGTCGGCGGGAGAGATCAGGCTGATGGCGAAGCCGTGGTAACCCTGGGTGATGAGGTCTTCGATGATCTTCTTCTGCTGTTCCGGTTTGCCGGTTTCCGGCAGCTTCATGTCCACGCTGATGCCGAGCTCCTTGTTGGCCTTCTGCACGCCCTTCTCGGCGATCTTCCAGAATTCGCTGCTGTTGTTGGTGATGAAGGCGAGCTTGAGGGTCGTGCCGGCGGGAACCTGATGGACCTTCGACTCCTTGACCACCACCGCGGGCGTGCCGCTGGCGGCGCCCTGATCGCCGCAAGCGGTGAGGACGAGGGTGAAAGCGATCCCGGCGATGCCGGCGACGAGCGTGGACATACGAAACATGGCAGAAGCCTCCTGTCGTTGAATAGGCCGTTGAGCAGACGCGCATGAACCAGCGCGCCGAAGCTGGCGAGACCGTAACGGTCACACCATTGCCGCAAGAGCGGGTGATCGCGGCGCGCCGAAGCTGGTTCACGGAGCGTGTTGGGCCCAGACTTGGTCCCAGGGGGAGCGACCTTAGCCGATTATTCCCAGGGGCGGAGCCAGGTGTACAGGCCCGTCCGGACGATCGGCGTCGGCTCGACCCACGTGAAGCTTCGTTCGATGCACGCGAGGGAAGGGGTGAGGGACAAGGGACATCCAACTAGGGATCTGACGAAGAAATGGGCCGCAGAGACGCAGAGTCGCAGAGGAAAGGCAAAGCAGGGTCTTCTTCACCTCTGTGCTTCTGCGGCCAAATATGTGCGTTTTACACATGGGGTGGGACCCTGCACCCGCGGCAACCCCCAAGGGGCGCGCGCTCCCGATCCCGCCGTCAGCACGCCTACGCTCGTATAAAAAAACGAGCGGAGGTCTTCACCTCCGCCCGTGGCGATTCCAGATTGATGGGCCTCAGCCGGGATCATTCGCTCTTGCGTGCTTTGACCACCACGTAGCGCGTACCCTCCTTGGTCCACAGCCGCAGCATCAGATCGCCATCGCTCTTGCCGATCGCGGCGACGGCGTCCGCCGGGGTGGTCACCGCCACCCGATCGACTTCGACGATGACGTTGCCCGGTTGCAGGCCGGCCTCGGCCGCACGCGAGCCTGGGACCACCTCGATCACCACGGCGCCAGTGACCTTCTTGGGCACCTCGAAGTGCTCGCGGCTCTCGCGGTCGAGTTCGCCCAGACGGACGCCCAGCTTGACCTTGCCGCCCGGCTGCACCGCGCTCGGGGTCTCATCCTCGCCATCGGCGTTCTTGAGTTCACCGACGGTGACGTCGAGTTCCTTCTTCACCCCTTCGCGCAGCACCCCGAGCTTGGCGACGGTACCGGGCACCATCTGCGAACTCTTCAGACGCAATTGCCTGGGATCCTCCACCTCGCGCCCATTGAAGGTCATCACCACGTCGCCGGACTTGATGCCGGCCTTGGCCGCTGGGCTGTCCGGGACCACGTCGCCGACCAGCACGCCGCGTTCACCGTCGACCTTGAAGGCCTTGGCCAGATCGGGCGTCATCGGCTGAATCATCACGCCGAGATAACCACGCGTGACCTTCCCGTGCGCGATCAGGCTGTCCATGATGCCACGCGCCATGTTGACCGGCACCGCGAAGCCGATGCCCAGGTTGCCGCCACTCGGGCTGAGGATCGCGGTATTGATGCCGATCAGGCGGCCGTGGGCGTCGACCAGCGCGCCGCCGGAATTGCCCGGATTGATCGAGGCATCGGTCTGGATGTAGTCCTCGTAATCAGTCAGGCCGACACCACGCCCACGCGCGCTGATGATGCCGCTGGTCACGGTCTGGCCGACACCGAATGGATTGCCGACCGCCAGCACCACGTCGCCGACCTCGATCTGGTCGCTGTCGCCCATGGTGATGGCCGGGAACGACGTGCTGGATTCGATCTTGAGCACGGCGAGATCGCTCTTGGGGTCCGCGCCGATGAGTTTGGCGCTCAGGGGATCACGGCGATCCGGCAAGGTGACGGTGATGCTTTCGGCCCCAGCGATGACGTGATTGTTGGTCAGCACATATCCATCCGCAGAGACGATGACGCCCGAGCCGAGGCCTTCCTGGTGCGGTCGCGGACGACCTGGCCCGCCCTGGGAGTCGAAGAAACGCTTCAATTCGTCGGGGACGCGCATGCCTTCAGGCAGGTTGGCCGGCATCCGTTTGAGCGCTCGGCTGGTCGCTACCGTCACCACGCTGGGAGCGACCCGCTTCACCACCGGAGCGAAGCTGGTGGTGGAGGTGCCGGTGATGGGCGCGGTCTCGGCGCCCATCAACGGCACCAGCAACGCTGAGGCCGCCAGCGTCATGGCGGCCAGCACCGGCAGCAGGATGCGGCGATGACGCCGGATGGGAAAGGTGGCGACGGCGGCGGTGGGCTGGAACATGGACATCGGTGACCTCGTCATGGTGGGACCTGTGGAAAGATGGGACGCGCCCGGATCCGCTCAGCGCGTCATGACATGCCAACAGACGGATTTCCCATGCTGGCCTTTCCCCGACCCCCAAGGCGGTGCGGAAGGTGGAGATCGGGAGTCCTCGAGCGGACGGAGGGTGGTTGGAGCATTCTGCCAGGGATCGTCGCAACCCGACCATCCACACCCATCTGCGGCGGCGGACCCAGGCATGATGCCCGCGCGGGTGAGGGTTGCGGCCGCTGCCCTCATGCCTTCCGAGGGCGCGAGGGAGTGGCACACCCACGCTCATGGAGCACACAGCCGATTGCGACGCCGGACTTGCCCAGGGGCGGCGCGGTTGGAACTCCTAGCTTCCATT
>JANPIY010000748.1:0-7444 GCA_031425255.1 Planctomycetota bacterium | reverse complement strand
CGATGTCTTCTGGGCGGCGATCTTCATGGGGAGCCTCGCAGGAATGATGAGCTGAAGGTGAATGGGGCACCTGTGATGGCACAGGACATCGGACATCGGACATCGGACATCGGACGTTTCATTTTCCGTTCGGCGTCACCGCGATGTTGTCGACATACACCCGCATGTCGGTCGGCGAGAAGCCGAAGACTCCGGGAGCGCCGTTCTCGTGCGCCTTGGCGTGGGGGACTTCAACGGTCCACTTCTCCGGCTCGGCGTCGCCGCGCTTCCAGGCCTTGGCGCGGATCACGCCGCTGCCATCGGCGGCGACATCGACGCGGGCTTTGAGGTGGTACCACTCCTTGGGCTTCCACGGGAAGGGCACGGCGACGCGGATGCGTTCGAGGTTGGAGTTCACCTCCAGCTCCTGCGAATTGCCCTTCAGCAGCACCGCGTAGCGCTGATTGACGATGCCGACCTCGCTCATCTTGCGCTTGTTGCCGTCGCTCATGACGTCGGCTTCGATGGTGTAATCCTTCGCATCGGGGGCGCCGATGAAGGTCAGCGCCCGCTGGAAGAGCTTGTTCTCGATGGTCTTGGTCAAGGCCTTGGTCTTGCTGCCGTCGCCGGCTGCGACCTCGCGGACCTCCCATTTGAAACGCGCGCCGATCCACGGCAGTGGCGGGTAGGCGAACTTGACGCCGGTCTCCAGTTCGTGGTCGACCGCGATCTCGACATTCTCGAAGTCGACCTTGATCGGCAGGTGCGGTAACACGCGGCCGCGCAGGTAGCCCTTGGTCGCACCGATGGTGACTTCGAACATGCCGGCGGTGGGTCTGGGTTCCATGCCCGCGGCGATGGTGGCGACGTCGGGGAAGGCGGCGCCGAGCAGGGCGCGTACCTTGGCGGTCGGCGGCACGAACGACGCCCACGTCGGGACACCCTCGGGCAGGCCGGCGACCGGGACGCTGTGCGCGTCGAGCGCGGTCAGACCGATGGTGGCCTTCTCGCCCGGGCGCAGCAGCACTTCGCCGGGAACCGGCATCAGCCTGGTCGCTGGCGCGGTGCTCAGCGCCGCTTTGACGTAGGGATCCGGAGTGCCGGTCTTCACCGTGCCGAAGCAGAACAGCTTGGTGGTGGTGAAGAGGTAGACGCGGCCATTGGCCACCGCTGGTGCGCCGTTGCATTCGCCGCCAACGTCGACCTTGCAGAGCACCTCGGCCTTGGTGTCGGATGGGCGCACGATGGCGAAGGTGTGATCCTTGATCGGCACGTAGAGCTTGCCGTCGGCGTAGAGCGGCGAGGCGTGCAGTTGCTCGATACCGAGCTTCTCCTTCCACAACGTCTTGCCGGTGTGGCGTCGACCGCGGCGAGTTCACCGGTCTCGGTGGTGACATAGAGCCGGTCACCGACCAGGACCGGCGAGCTGGTATAACAGATCGCGTCGTTGTTGCGCCACAGCTCGGCTGATTTCTCCAGGATCGGGGTGCCGGGTTCCTTGGCTGGAACCGGGGTCTGGCTGCGTCCCAGAGCGATCAGGCGACCGCTGTCGGTGCTGTCGAGGTTCTCCTTGCCGTGTACCGCGATGAGCTTGTCGCCCCCGTAGAGCGAGACCGAGGCGTTCACTCCGCCGACGGAGAAGGGGAAACGCCACACCGCTTCGCCGGTGTTGGCATCGACACACACCACGTTGCCGCAGCCGGTGCCGCAATAGAACACTTCGCGGTCGCCGAGCTTGGTGAAGACCGGACGGGAAAAGGAATTGTCCTTGGGCCGCACGCCCGGCGCGCTGACCCACACCGGCGCCCCGCTCTTCTTGTTGAAGGCGTAGAAGCGGTCCTGGGCAGGGCCGTGCGCGCCCCAGTTGGCGGTCATGCAGTGGATGATCACCAGGTTGCGATGGATGGCCGGCGCGCTGTTGCGGCCGTTGGGGAAGGTCATCCGCCCCATCTCCTCCATCAGCGAGTGGCTCCACAACGGTTTGCCGTCGGCGTCGCAGGCCACCAGGATGCCGGCCGAGGTGGTCACATAGACGTTGCCGGTCTCGCCATCGATCGACGGCGAGGCGATCGCATAGCGGTCGTAGATGATGTCGCTGAGGAAGTCGTTGTAGGCGTGTTCCCAGACGGTCTTGCCGGTGGCGGCGTCGAAACACGCCAGCACCTCCTGCAGACCGGCGCCTTCACCCCGGTAGCCGAAGGCATAGACCCGTTCGCCGCGGATGACCGGGGTGCCGCGGCCGGCGAGATCGACTGACCACAGGTGGTTGACGCCACCGGGTGCCCAGGTGTCCGGCAGCCCCTGCTCGTCGCTGACGCCGTTCTGGTTCGGACCCCGCCATTCCAGCCAATCGGCCGCCGTCGCTGGCAAGGTGACGGCAGCGAGCGCCACCAGCGCACGGATGAAGACCTGAGGGATGATGGCCATGGGACCGACCTCCGCAGCGATGTGATGACGAGCAAGGAGCAGCGACGACTGGGCCACGCACGCCGCGGGCGTTTGGGCAAGATGATACCTACACGTACTAATTCGTTTACAACCAGTTCTTCACTGCAGGATCCGCCGGTGTCACCACCGATGAATACCACCGACCCCCTCCCCGACCGTCCACGCCTGGCCCTGTTGCTGCGCCGGACGTGGTATGGCCTGAACCAGACCTTCCGCCGGCGCATCGCCGATGCGGGGGTGACTCCCGACCAGTTCACCATCCTGCGTTGGCTGACCGAGCATTCCGAGGGCCTGACCCAGCGCGCACTGGCCGACCTGATGGCGAGCGATCCCAACACCGTCACCGCCATCCTGACGCGCATGCTCAACGCCGGCCTGATCGAACGGCGGGCGGATCCCAGCGACGCCCGCTGCAACCGCATCCTGCTCAAAGCCAAGGGGCGCAGCGTCCATACCCGCCTCCAGCCGATCGCCAGCGACCTGCAGGATGACCTGCTGGCGGCGATCCCGCCCAGCGAACGCGACGTCTTCCTGACCCAGTTGGCCGCCGTAGCCGCGACCCTTGAACGGCTCGAAGCCGAGGAGAAGCAGCCGCGCGGCGCCAAGCGCACATGACGTGGCCTCCGTTGTGAAGGCAGCGTGCCGATGACGCCGATCCTTCGCGCCTACCAGCGCGCGGTGGCCTCCACGCCCACACTGCGCGGTGGCGTCAGGCGGACATAGGTGGTGTCGGTGGTCAGCAAGAAATCGCCCGGCAGGAAGATGCTGTTCAAGACCTCGTTCTTGTCGGTCAGATTGCGGCCCACCAGCGCGAGGCTCCAGTGCTCTTGCCCAAAACCGAGCCGGGCATCGAGCAGCGCCACGGCGTCAGCGCGGTCGGTGTTGCGATCGTCGACCCAGGTCCACGAGTGGCCATGCCAGTCGATGCCACCGAACCATCCGCTGCCGTGCCGGTAGCTCGCACCGATACCCCAGGTCCACTCGGGAACGTTGGCGTACTCGTTGCCCGCATAGTCGAAGCCCGAGAACTCGTCGACGCGTTCGTCGAATTCCGTCTTCTGCAAGCCACCGCCGGCCCACGCACCCAGGCCGCTCTCATCGCGCCACGCCACGCTGACCTCGCCTCCGATGACATGCGATTTCGCGGCATTGGTCCAGGCGACATCGAAGGCACTGAGATTGGTCAACACCTGCTGATCGCGGCGATCGATGTAGAATCCGGTGAGATCGGCCGAGAGAGCGCGTTCGAACCAGCGTGAGCGCAGGCCAAGCTCGTAGTTCCATGAGAACTCGGGATCGTAGACGATCGCCGCGGAGGTCCCGGACGAGGCGTTGGTGTTGAACCCTCCGGCGCGGTAGCCGCGCACGACGCTCGCATACAGCGTACGATCATCGTCGACCTGGTAGGCCAGCGCGGCCTTGGGCAGCACGGCGGCCTCATCCTGGGCGTCGGAATGGGATTCGACAAACTGCGGAAAGATGACTTGCGGCGGGACGCCGCCGAATGGCACATTGGTATTGACCTGCTGCCAATCGAATGCGGTGCGTTCGAAGGCGACCCGCACGCCACCGGTGAGTTCCCACTGCGTGTCGATGCGCCACGTAGCTTCGGCGAAGAGGGCGGCACTGCGGCTGGTCGCTTCGCTGTCCTTGTCGATCATCTGCGGGAAGCCGATGATCTGGTAGTAGGGAGTGGGCGTTGGTGGAATGGGTATGATCTGATCGCTGAAGGTGGTGTCGGCGTTGTAATCGACGCCTTCATCCTGGCCGAACACGCCGACCAGCCAGCGCAGCGGATCGCTCGCGGCATGGGTCCAGCGCGCTTCCAGTGTACTGGTGAGGGTATGGTTGAAGCCGACGATGTTGGCCGCATCGGCGGCACTGCGGTCGCCGTCGTACGAGACGGCGTCATCAGCCTGCGCCACGCCCGCCGCCACGGTCAGACGATCATCCGCACTGGCATGCCAGTCGGCCTGGACCGCGGCGGTGACGCCGGTGAGCTCCTGCTCGCCTGGGTTGTTGCTGCGCGTGGTGCGGCTTTCGCGGTCGGCATAGGCGACCCAGTAGTCGGTCGAGCCCTCGTAACGGACACCCGAGACCGTCAGCCGCAGATCGAGATCCTCACGCGCTCGCCACAGCAACTTGCCACGCGCCTGGAGGCGCTCCCATGCGGCGGTGTCGTCGACGCCCGTGGTGGCATTGGTCAACGAGCCGTCGCTGCGGGAATACCCCACCGCGAGGCGCGCGCCCAGACCGCCGACCAGCGGGCCGCCGCCAGCGGCACCCAGGCGCAGTTCGTTGTCGGTCCCATAGGACACCCGGCCATCCACCTCGGCGTCGAGCCCTGGGTCGCGCGTGCGCACATCGATGACACCGCCCAAGGCATTGCGACCGTAGAGCGTGCCTTGGGGACCCTTGAGCACCTCCACCCGTTCGACATCGAGCAGATCGTCGAACGCCGCCAGGCCACGGGTGGTCTCGACCGGCAGGCCATCGAGGTACAAGCCGACGGCGGCGTGCGCGCCGCGGGTGGGGTTCTCTTCGCCGCCGGTGCGCGGTTCCTCGCCGCTGCCGATGCCGCGGATGCTGATCTGGCCGTTGGGGCGATCATTGAACTGGGTGACGTTGGGCGTTCGTGGCCACAGATCGCTCAACTGCCGGGTGCCCGGCTGGGTCACCGCTGCGGCATCGAAGAGGGCCACGGTGGCGGGCACCCGGTGCAGATCCTGCTCCTGCTTGGTCGCCTGGACGGTGACCACCTCAGCCCCGGCCGGCGCAGGCACCGAAACCGGTGGTGCGACCACTTCCGCCCCAGTGGTGACGGACAGCAGCGCCATCAGGGTCGGAACGCAGACCGTGAGCGAGCAACGAATCCGACACGTCGGAAGAGGATCAAGCGACTCGAGTGGCTTAGACATCAATAATTTCCTATATGTACGTGCGCGTATGGTCTACGCCCGAGCCGGCCTTGTCGTGGCGGCCAGATCAGGCGACCGGATGGCGTGAGTGACACCAGCCGTGACGCGCTCTACCCATCCGGGTAGTGGCGGTGCGGACGGCGGCTCTAGCGTCGAGTCCATGATCTCCACCTCCTTCCCCTTCATGACCGCGCTGCTGATCTGCGCGCACCTCGCGCTGCCGGCGGCGGAGTTCCAGATCGTCGCCGGCGGTGGTACCGCCAAGGATGGCGGGCCTGCGACCGGCGTGGCATTGATCCAGCCTTTCTGTTTCCACGTCATGCCAGACGGCAGCGCGTGGCTGGCCGAACAGGATGGCAACCGGGTGCGGCTGCTGGCCAAGGATGGCACCCTCACCACCGTGGTTGGCACCGGCAGCAAAGGTACGGGCGGGATCGGTGGCCCAGGGACCGCTGCCCAGGTCGATGGGCCACATCACCTGCTGCCCCTGCCGGATGGCCGCCTGCTGATCGCCGACACCTACAATCGGCGCGTGCTGCAATTCGATCCGCCGAGCGGCGTCGTGAAGGCCTTTGCCGGAACTGGCGAGATGGGCTTTGCCGGCGATGGTGGGCCCGCCACCACCGCGAAGCTGAGCGATGCCTATTCGCTGGCCTTGTCCAAGGATCGCAAACAGGTGTTCATCGCCGACATCCAGAACCGGCGCGTGCGCGCCGTGGATCTCGCCAGCGGCATCATCCGCACCGTGGTCGGCAATGGCGGCAAGACCGCGCCCGAGGACGGCGAGCGCGCCGAGACCTGTTCGCTGGTGGATCCCCGTTCGGTGGCGGTCGATGGCGAAGGCCGGCTCTACATCCTCGAACGCGGTGGCCACTGCCTGCGTGTGGTCGATACCGACGGCACCATCCGCACGGTCGCCGGTACCGGCACCAAGGGCAACAGCGGCGATGATGGCGACGCCCGCCGCGCGACCATGAACGGACCGAAGGACCTGTTCATCGACCGCGACGGGAGCGTGCTCATCGCCGATTGCGAAAACCACGTCATCCGCCGCTACGATCCCAAGAGCGGCATCATCACCCGCATTGCCGGCACCGGCACCAAAGGCAACGGCAAGCCGGGTGCTCCCCTCCAGACCGCACTCGATCGTCCGCACGGTGTCCACGTCGGCCCCGATGGCGCGCTCTACATCTGCGACAGCAACAATGGGCGGGTGCTGAAACTGGTGCGCTGAAGCCGGCACGGGGGGTTGCGGTTTCTTTCTTCGTGATCTCTCGGTCAAAATCGTGTGCTCAGGCGAAGGCCCGCTCTAGGCGCTCCAGCGCCGCGCGCAGGCGCGTACGCGGACAGGCGAAGTTGAGACGGAAGCAGCCCGTGGCGGCGAAATAGCGGCCGTCCGAAACGCCGAGGCCGGCGGCTTCGCAACGTTTCGCGGGATCGGCGTGGCCGCTCGCGGTGGCATCGATCCACGCCAGGTAGGTCGCCTGCGGTGGATGCCAACGCAGGCGCGGCAGCCGGGCCATGCTGGCCACCACGAGGTCGCGGTTGCCGTGCAGGTAAGTGCACAAGCGGTCCAGCCAGGGGCCGCCGTGGGTATAAGCGGCCAGCGCCGCGGTCATGCCCAGTGCGTTCACCTGCGGCACCAGGCCGGCGCCAGCCGCGATGAAACGCCGCCGCAAGCTCGGATCGGCGATGATCGCGAAGGCGCAACCGAGCCCAGGGAGGTTCCAGGTCTTCGACGGCGCCAGCAGGGTGATGGTGCGCGCGGCGACCTCAGGACCCAGGGCTGCGGTAGGCAGATGGCGCAGGCCCGGCTCGATCACCAGGTCGGCATGCGCCTCATCGCTGACCAGGATCAGATCGTGACGTGCGCAGTGGTCGGCTAGGACCTCGAGCTCGTCGCGGCGGAAGACCCGGCCGGTGGGATTGTGCGGTGAACACAGCCACAGCGCGCGGGTGCGTGGTGTGGTCGCGCACTGAAGAGCCTCGCGATCGATCTGCCAAGCGGCGCTGGTATCGCTCAGCGGCACGGCCACCACACGGCGTCCGTGATTCGCCGGCGCGCTCAGGAAGGGCGGATAGATCGGCGTCATGATCAG
>JANPIY010000747.1:0-2940 GCA_031425255.1 Planctomycetota bacterium | reverse complement strand
CGGCCAGCGCCGCCTGAAGGACGCCAGCGTCCTGGTCTCGCGCGTGGGCGGAGTGGGCGGCACCGCGGCATATTATCTGGCCGCCGCCGGCATCGGGCGACTGGTGCTGGCGCATGCCGGCGTGGTCGAACCGAGCGATCTCAACCGCCAGCTCCTGATGACCCATGCCGGGCTGTCGCAGCCGCGCATTGACAGCGCCAGCCGCCGCCTGCGTGAGCTGAATCCGCGCCTGGAGGTGGTGACGGTGGGGGAAAACATCAGCGACGCCAATGCTGCGGGCCTGGTCGCCCAGGCCGATGTGGTGGTGGCCTGCGCCCCACGTTTTGGCGAACGTCTGGCGCTCAACCGCGAGGCGGTGACGCTCGGCAGACCGTTGGTCAATTGCGCGATGTACGAGCTCCAGGCGGAGATCTCCGTGGTGATCCCAGGCCGCACCGCCTGCCTCGCCTGCGTCACGCCGGAGGAACCAGCAACATGGAACCGTCGTTTCCCGGTCTTCGGCGCCGTCGCCGGCATGGTCGGTGCGATGGGCGCGATGGAGACCATCAAACTCATCGCCGGCTTCGGCGAACCTCTGGCCGGCCGCATGCTGATGATCGACATGGGCAGCGTGCGGACGCGGACCTTGACCATCCCGCGTGACCCGGAGTGCCCGGTGTGTAAAGGCGTTTTGGCCGATACCCCGTGATCCCGTCAGTGCCAATCGTCATGGCGCTATCGGACCGCCGCTGGCTGCTGCCCGAGCCCAGGTCTACGGAACAAGTGCCACATATCCCAAAGCGGGCTTCAAATGTCCGTAAAAAGATATGGCGGTCTGAACGTTTTGGACGAGGTTGCGCGCTCACCACGGAGTAATGCTATATGAGCACCGCCGCTTTCGAACCACCTCAGCGCTACGTCCCGGGTCGTCCCCCCGCCCCGACCGCATCATTCAGCGGACACGTGACCATCTCGCGCGTGGACATCATGCAGACCTCGAAATTTTTTGCTGCGGCGCTCACCGTGCTGGCCATCCCATCACTATTCATCGGGCTAGCAGGCGGAGCTTCGATCGTTGGTCTCATGCTCTTGCCAGTATTTCATTTAATCGGCGGTTTCATCGTCGGCCTATTATATTCCATAAGCTACAACCTCGCTGCCAGGTGGGTTGGCGGCATCTCCTTCCAGGTCGACAGGGCCACTTCTAAGAATTAGCCAGCGCTGGCCGGGATGGTCCGCTGAGATCGTTCAGCGGCCGGCAGTCGCCGTGGATGACCGCTCGCGCATGGCATGGCGCGGGTGATTTGAAGAAATCACCCGCATCGAGGGCGCTTCGGAGCCAAGCAACCGCCTTTCCCGGAGTACGTTTGGGGTGATCCCCATCGCACGTACCGAGGAGCGGCAGCCATGACGCATCATTCCCGCTGGCTCTCGCAGTTTTTCCATCGGGCATTCAGTGGTGTGCTGCTGGGAAGCGCGCTGCTGCAGGGCGTGCTGACGGCGCAGGAGATCCCGGCCGAGCTGGCCCAGGAGCGCGAGTGGGACTTTGCCCATCAGGGCACCTTCCGCGGCGTGCTGGTCGACATCGTCGATGGCAAGGCGCACATCCGCATGGCGGATGGGGTGGTGCGGGTGTTCGAACCCGGCTGGAGCTCGGGTCGCAGCGGATCGACGCTGCGGCGCGCGCTTTGCCGCCTGCCGACCAAGCCCAGCCGGCCAAGCGTCGTCAGCACGGGGACGGCGCCGGTGCTGGAACTTTCCGCGGAGGGGCTGCCTCCCGGCGGACTCGCCCGCTGGAACAATCGCGGAACACTCGGTGGCGCCTTCCTCGCCATGAACCAGCCGCCCGTGGTGCGGCAGGTGAACGGGCGCCAGGCGGTGCACTTCACCCACGCGCCGTGGCAGATCCCGTTGGAGAACCAGGCCCTGATCTCCGACTTCATCTTCCCCGCCGCCGAGCTCTACCGCACCTCGTTCACGGTGGTGATGGAGGTCATCAATACCGACGATGCGCCGTCGCGGGAAAACATTCTCACCTGGTCGACGCTGAGCGCGGGCGGACACGACAGCGTCGAATTCGGCTACGGCTGCTTCAAGGCGCTGGATTGGTACGGGGACAAGCTGCTGTTCCCGCCGATGCGTTTCCCCCAGGTCAATCAGTGGCATCAACTGGCGTACGTGGTGGACAAGAAGGAGGGGGGCGAGCGCAAGGACAAGGACCACGGCGTCGTCGCCCTGTTCGTCGATGGCGTCTTCCTGGGCGAGCAGCGCATCGCCAGCACCGCCAAACGTCCGCTCGACGACAACCACGTCTTCATCGGCTGTTCGTGGGAAAGCGCCTGGGGTGGCTCGTGGGCCTCACGACCGGCCCATCCCTTCACCGGCGGCATCGCCAGTCTGCGGCTCTACAACCGCGCCTTGGCGGTGCATGAATTCGCCGGTGCTCCGGCTACCGATGCGGTCGTCATCGCGCCCGCACCACGTCATGGCGAAGTGGTCTCCACGTTGATGCCGACGCTGACCTGGAAACCGCTCACTACGGCTGCCTCCTACCGGCTGTACCTGTCGCAGACGCGGGCGGAGGTCGAGCAGGGCGCCGCCAGCGCACTGGCGCAGACCGTCGCCACGCCATCGCATGCATGTGGGCGCCTCGTCCGCGGTGGGCGTTATTTCTGGAAGGTGCTGCCCGCTGGCGCGCCCGCCGCGTCGGCGGCGGTGTGGGAATTCACCGTCGGCGATGGCGGGGCCGAGGCGCCGCACCCGGCCTCTGGAGTCGCCGGAATCAGCGCAGACGTGGGATCGCTGCGCTGGCGGCCAGCAGCCGGCGCCAGCAGCCAACGGCTGTACATCGGCACCGATCGCACGGCGGTCGCCAACGGCACCACCAGCATCGTCGTCGGTATGGCCGGGCAGGCGCGCGAGGCCTTCGTCACCACCCGCCACCTGCTGGCGACGAAGGAG
>JANPIY010000746.1:0-5712 GCA_031425255.1 Planctomycetota bacterium | reverse complement strand
GATCGTTCCGCCCGGCGACGTCGATGCGTTGTCCAAGGCCATGCGGGCGCTCGCCGAGAGCTCGACGCTGAGGGAGCAGCTAGGACGCGAATGTGAGGCCCGTGGGCCAGCTTTCGAATGGGCTAGTGTCGGCCGTCGACGGGCACAGGCTCTCCTTCACATGCAAAGCCTATGGTGCTGATCGGAAAGTCCCCCCTGCAGTTAGTTGCCGTGAAGGGAGCGGCTGCGGGCTCAACGCCGGTTCCCTGGCCGAAGCAGCCAAGGGTGATTTGGAAGAGTTCGTCGCAACCAACACCAGAGGGGCTGGAGACCGCTTTTTCAACTACCTGCGTCGGCTTGGCGGCGGCGAAAAACCGCTTCGCAGCGGCATTGAAGTAGCCGGTGCTTCGCATGGGCCCAATCGCGTACCTCGTTAACCAGTACCCGAAGGTGAGCCACAGCTTCATCAGACGCGAAATCTTGGCTCTAGAACGGCAGGGCGTTTCCGTGCAACGCTTCGCCATGCGTGGTTGGGAGGCAGAGGTCGCTGACGCCGACGATGAGTACGAACGGGCGCGCACGCGCTACGTCTTGCGCGGCGGGGTAAGGTCGTTGCTCTGGCCTTCGCTGCATGCGTTCCTGACGGCGCCCTTTCGCTTCGTGGAGGCCTTGAAGTTGACATTTCGAATGGCCCGGCGGGCCGATCGGTCGCTTGCCTATCACATCGTCTATTTGGCCCAGGCGTGTCTCCTACGGGCATGGCTGCAACAGAGCGGCGTCGTCCATATGCATGCGCACTTTGGAACAAACCCCGCCGAGGTTGCGATGCTCGTTCGAGTCTTGGGCGGCCCGCCCTTCAGCTTCACGGTGCACGGGCCCGAGGAATTTGACAAGGCAGAGTTCCTCAAGCTGGGCGAGAAGATCGAGCGTTCTAAGTTCGTCGTGGCGATCAGTTCCTACGGCCGAAGCCAGCTCTACCGCTGGGCGGGAGCCGATGCATGGCCGAAGATCAAGGTCGTGCACTGCGGGCTCGAGGCCGCGTTTCATTCAGGCGGCGACGTTTCCCTTCCAACAGAGGCTCGCCTTGTCTGCGTCGGCCGCCTCTGCGAACAGAAAGGCCAATTGCTGCTGATCGAAGCGATGCATAGACTGCTGCTGAGCGGAATTGCTTTTCAGTTGGTCCTGGCCGGTGATGGCGAAATGCGGCCCGACATCGAACGGTCGATCGACCGTTTTGGCCTGCGCCACGCCGTTCGTGTCACGGGCTGGATCGGAGCCGCGCAGGTACGGAGCGAGATCCTCGCCGCGCGCGCTCTGGTGCTAGCGAGCTTCGCCGAGGGCCTACCTGTGGTGCTGATGGAAGCGATGGCCCTGGGCCGCCCGGTCATCGCAACCTTTGTCGCCGGGATTCCCGAGTTGGTGTTGGATGGAGACACCGGATGGCTGGTACCAGCCGGCGACGTCGCGGTTTTGGCCGATGCCATCGCGACTTGTCTTGCCGCTGCGCCAGAGGAGCTCTCGGAAATGGGACGCCGGGGCCGCGCCCGCGCGCTGGCGCGGCACGATGTCGACTTGTCGGCGGCGCGCCTCGCGGCGTTATTCGCCGCGCCCAGCGTACAGCCCTGAATCGTGCAGGCCATCCTCAACGTCTTTGCCTTTGTTCTTGCTGCGGCGGCGGCCATGCTTGCGCTTCCGGTGGTCCTATTCACGGTGCAGGTCATCAGCGCCTGTCTCGCCCGCACCGGTGGCGTTGCCCCAGAGGTGCCTTCGGTTCGCCCGCCGTCGCGGCCGCAAGCGGCCGTCCTGATGCCGGCCCACGACGAGGCCGGGGGGATCGCCGTGTCGATCGCTTCTGTGCAGCGAGAGCTCGCGCCCAACGACCGTCTCCTCGTGGTGGCAGACAACTGCAGCGACGAGACGGCGGCGATTGCAAGAGACGCCGGGGCCGAGGTTGTCGAGCGCCGCGATCTCGAGCGCCGGGGCAAAGGCTTCGCGCTCGACTTTGGCGTGCGCCATCTGGCTGCGTTGCCGCCGGGCATTGTCGTCGTGGTCGACGCCGACTGCACGGTCGGTCCCAGCGCCATCAATCGGCTTGTGCGACGCTGCGCGGCGAGCGGCCGCCCGGTACAGGCGCTCTACCTCATGCACTCGCCAGCCGGCGCGCCCTTGAAGACGCGGATTGCCGAGTTCGCCTGGGTCGTCAAGAACGAGGTGCGTGCGCTCGGCCGCCACCATCTGGGCCTGCCCTGCCAGCTGACGGGGACTGGCATGGCGTTCCCCTGGGCGCTCATCAGAACAGCACCGCTCGCTTCGGGCCACATCGTCGAAGACCTGCAGCTCGGCCTCGACCTGGCGGCCGCTGGGGCGCCGCCGGAGTTCTGCCCAGCCGCACTCGTCAGCAGCGTGTTTCCGCTCGAGGCTTCTGCGACGGCATCGCAACGCACCCGCTGGGAGCATGGGCACCTGGGCATGATCGCGGCGAAGGCTCCGAGCTTGATGTGGCAAGCCTTGCGCCATCGGCAGGGCGCTTTGGCAGCGATGGTCCTCGACCTGTGCATTCCGCCGCTGGCAAGCCTGGTGCTGGCGCTCTGTGGCATGCTGCTCGCCGGAGCCCTGCTCGTGGTAGCCGGTCGCGGCACCGCAACGCTTCTCATCACGGGGGTGTCGATGTCGATGCTCCTGGGCGCCGTGGCAATGGCCTGGTTCGTGTTCGCCCGCCACATCGTGACTCTGCGCGAAATGGCCATCGCGCCGGCCTACGCCGTTGGCAAGATCTCGTTGTACATGGGGATGCTGCGACGCAGGCAAACCGAGTGGGTGAGGACGCGGCGCGATGACGGCAGACGTTGAGCAGTGCAGCGAGTCCCACCCGCCTCAGGAGCGGACCGCCCGGCCGTCCGGTTCGGACCCAAAGGTCGACTTCCACCGGGACGTGTACTGCATTGCCGGTCTTCCTGTCGACGCCGTCAGCATGGCCGAGGCCGTCCGCCGCGTGCGCCGTGCGGCTTTCGACGGCGAGCGCTGCGTCATCGCGACGCCCAACCTCAATTTCGTCGTCGCCGCGCGCAGCGACGCAGCGTTTCGCGACTCGGTGTGCCGCAGCGACCTCGTTCTCGCCGACGGCATGCCGCTCATATGGATGGCGCGGCTCCTGAGGCTGCCAATCCGCGAGCGGGTATCGGGAGCAGGGCTCTTCGAGGCGCTTTGCGCGCACGCGGGGCCACCGGTCACCGTCTACTTCTTCGGCGGCCCCCCCGGAGTCGCTGCCGCTGCTTGCGAAGCACTCCGCACGCGAGGCGACGGGCTGCGCTGCGTGGGCTACGAATCACCGCCCTATGATTCGATCGCAGCCTTGAACGACGGCGACACGATCGATCGAATCAATGCGAGCGGAGCACAGTTCGTGATCGTCGCACTGGGCGCCAAGAAGGGGCAGGCGTGGATCGAGCACAACCGCACCCGGCTTGCCGCGCCGGTGCTTTGCCATCTTGGGGCGGTGGTGAATTTTGCCGCGGGTGCAATCCGAAGAGCGCCTGCTATCTGGCAAAAGCTCGGTTTTGAGTGGTTGTGGCGAATCAAGGAGGAACCCGCGCTCTGGCGGCGGTATTTGGACGATGGCGCGAAGTTCACTTCATTGTTGAGCTTCTGCTTGATACCCTACGCTGTGCGGTTGCGTCTGCGATCAGTTGATGGCGCGGGTGGGGTGCAGGTCGACCATGGCCCAGACGGAACCACGATTCGCGCACACGGCACCTGTTACCAACCCAGCCTTGAGATCCTTCGAAAGGCATTGCAAGAAGCCGCCGGCGACGGCCGGCCGCTGAAGGTTGATCTGGAAGATCTGGAGTATGCTGATAGTGCGTTTGTTGCACTGCTTCTCATCGCGGAAGCAAGCAGGCGAGCCCGGTTTAACCTGGTGAGAGCGTCTCCTTCGGCAGTTCGACTCCTTCGCTACCACAGTGCCGGGTTCCTTCTCTCGCAAGATGCTACGCACCTTGAAACGAACCAGGCCATCCGATAGCGTAGCGCCTGCTCGAGCGCTCACCACTGTTTCATCGACTGCGCCTGACTGGTCGCGTGAGGCGAAGGCGTTCTGGGCCTGGAATCCTTCGCGCTCACTGTTGGCGAGCATCCGCGCGCATGAACGGCTTGCCGGGTCCCGGCATCCCCTCCATCGTCTGTATCGCGGGCTTGTCGTCTTGCGCCATCGGGTGTGGAGCGTGGTCACCGGGGCAGACATTCCACTGGGTTGTCGAATCGGGGGCGGGTTGCTCGCGCCGCATCCCAACGGTGTGGTGATTCACGGAGGTGCGACGATCGGCCCCAACTGTCTGATTTTTCAACAGGTCACGATTGGCGCGGATGAAAATGGTGTGCCCATCATCGGGGGGCACGTTGATATCGGAGCAGGAGCGAAGGTGATTGGACGGGTGAGGGTGGGGAATGACGTGTTGATCGGTGCCAACGCTGTTGTAATCAGCGATGTCCCCGCCGGTGCGACGGCCGTCGGCGTCCCCGCGCGCGTCATTCTTACCCGAGTTGAGCCTGATTGAGTCCGGCACGATCTCTTGCACGGGCCGGAGCTCCGACGCTTGAGCCCGGCGCGGGTCCGGCCAAATTAGTTAGACCGGTGGCCGCCAGCAGTGAGTTCAGCCTCCACTTCGTCAAGAACCCGCCCCAACGCAGCACCAGCCGCCTCGTCCGAGAAGTACAAGGCCGCATGCCTCCGGGCAGCGGCGGCGATCGCTGTCCGCCTCGGTTCGTCATCCCAGAGCGAAAGGATAGCCGAGCGCATATCAACAACGCTTCCCGCGGGGACCAGAACGCCGGTCACGCCGGTTTCGATATAGTCCTCTGTCCCCGTACATGCTGTAGCCACGACCGGTCGTCCCATCCGCATCGCCTCTACTACCGTTACCTGTCCTGATGCGGTTGCGTCATTGGCGATAGGGACCACACACAGGCGGGCACGCTGGGCCCACACCCGACACTCCTCCATGGAAAGGCCAGTTCGCACTTGGACGCACGCAGGAATCGATAGCCCTTTGAGGGCGTGGGGCGCGGCGATGACGATCGTCGGAATGGCTAGTGGCCGGACCGCCTCAAACAGCACCCCGTAGTCCCTCCGAGCCGACCCCATGGCGATGATGAAGGGTTGCGATCGATCTTCACCGACGACGACTGGAATCTCGAAGCACTGCAGGGGGACGAAATGGAACCGGTCGGCGTCAAGTCCAAGCCATTCGCTGTACTGCAAGCGCTCCCGCCTGGAGTGCACGACGAATCGGGTGATCGACTTCAATGCCGAACGTGCGAGTTGCCGTCTCGCTCCCTCGTAGAGTTGTCCGATGTTGAACGTCCACGCTATAACAGGAGGAGAGTGCCCCCTCGAGAGGCGCTTACACAACCCCACCGCAGCGGCCATCTGAGGGAAGGTCGTGATCACCCCCCGGCCGTGCGCGACTCTCCAGACGGCGCGCGCCTGGCGAAAATGGTCTGCCCATGCCGACAAGGGCGTCATCACGCCTTTCCGGGCATGCCAGCTTGTCTGATCCCTTGGCGGAAGCCCTGGGGAAAAAGTGTGTCGGGTTCCTGGAACGAAGTTTTCCAGCCAGGGCTCGGGGTCCTTCGCGATCACCCACTGCATTCAGCTATCCCAAGAACCCAAGGTTTCGTTTAGCAAACCGGCCCAGATTCGGCATCACGGTGGCCAGGTCACTGTCGGCGACTCCG
>JANPIY010000745.1:0-5067 GCA_031425255.1 Planctomycetota bacterium | reverse complement strand
CCTCGACCTGGAAGTCAGGCCAGCGGATGTACATCATGCGGCTGGTGACCAGGGCCTGCGAAGCCGGGATGAAGTCCCGGCTCTTGATGATGGCGTGTTCGTAGAAGAAATCCTGGCGCCAGCCCGGCGCCGAGCCCTCCTGCACCAGCGGCGTCAGATCGCGACCCTGCATACCCGCCGGAGCGGTGAGGGCGGCGGCGGCCAGCAGCGTCGGCGCCAGGTCGACGTTGAGCGCCAGCGCGTCGCTGGTCTGGCCACGATGCGCGGAGGGCAGGCGGGGATCGCGCACGATCAAAGGCACGCGGATGGACTCTTCATAGGGATACCATTTGTCGGCCAAGCCCTTCTCGCCATGGAAGTAGCCGTTGTCGGTGGTGAAGATCACCAGCGTCGATTCCGCCAAGCCCTGACGGTCGAGTTCCGCCAGCACCGCTCCGCAGGCGGCATCGACCTCGCTGCATAGGCGGTAGTAGTTGGTCATCATGCGCTGGTACTTCTCGGGCGTATCGAAACGCCAGGTCCAGCGATGGCGGCCTTCGTTCTTCGCATCGGCGATGAAGGGCGGCAGTCGGCGGTGGTGCGCTTCATCCGCGGTGGGCGGCACCGGGATGGTCACTCCGGCATACCACTCCGCCGAGAACTCCTGCGGACGGTACTGCTCGGGATGGGTGTCCTCGGCATGCGCGGCGGCGAACGCCAGCGTCAGGCAGAACGGCTTCTCGCGCGGGCGCGTACGCAGGAAGGCGAGCGCACCCTCCTGATTCTTCTGCGTCACGTGCACCGCGCTGCCATCGGGCCGTTTCAGCCAATGGGTGCCGCCATACGCCTCGCCCACGTCGTAGCGTTCGGCTGGGAATCTGCCGTTATGCCATTTGCCCACATGTCCGACCCAGTAGCCGTTTGCGCGCAGCAGCCCTGGGTAGGTCTGTTCCCACGGTGTCGCAAAGGCCTCGAAGCCACGATTGCCGTGACGCGACATCCACTGCCCGGTCAGCAGTGATGCGCGGCTGACCCCGCAGACCGAGGTGGTGACCATCGCCTTGGTGAAACGGACACCCTGCGCCGCCATGCGGTCCAGGTGCGGGGTCTTCACCACCGGGTTGCCGGCGCAGCCGAGCGTGTCCTGGCGCCAGTCGTCGGCGTAGAGCAGCACGATGTTGAGCGGCTGGTGGGCTTCACCCGCCCCAGTTCGCGACCCGATCCCCATCAGGAGCAATGCCAGCACGCCGACCAAGCGAGCGAGGGCGGCAGGCCGGAGAACAGTGTGCATGATCATTGGTCTTTCGTGTCCGAGAGAGGAAGAGGAATGAGCGGGCATTCAGCCGCGCAACCGCGCTGACCAGGAAGAGGCGCTGCGGCGCACGACGGCCGCGTGGTCAGGGTGTGGCTGGAGATTGGCCACGCCAGATGTCCACTGTGCCATGATTCGCCAGCGGCGCCCCTGGGGTGCTGCGTCCGCTGGACACCACCCGTTGCAACCGCTCCAGCAGATCACGCACCACCTGCGGGTGCTGGGCATGGACATTGATGGTCTCACCGAGATCAGCTGCCAGGTCGTAGAGCTGCAGGGCCGGCAGCGACTTCGCCTCGGGCGAACCTGGTTTCGGCGAGCTCCAGCCACCGGAATCGGGCGTGAGCAGCAGCTTCCAGCGCCCGACGCGGATGGCGAACGAGCCGTTGATCGAATGGTGGACCAGTTCGCCGCGCGCGCCGGCGGTCTCGTCTCCACGCAGGCCGGACAGGAAACTGACGCTGTCCTCGGCAGTGGTCTCCACCAGCGGCGTGCCGGTGACCTCGGCACAGGTGGCGAGGATATCCATCAGGCCGATCACGCGGGCGCTGGTGCTACCAGCTGCGATCACCCCAGGCCAGCGCACCAGGAACGGCACGCGGTGGCCGCCTTCGAAGAGGTCGGCCTTGTGACCACGAAAACGGAAATTGGGGTTGTGGCCTTTGGCCAGGTGCACCGGCAGGTTGGCCGCGGGCGAGAAGCCGTTGTCGCTGGTGAAAAACACCAGGGTGTCCTTGGCCACCCCGGCACGATCGAGCGCGGCCAGGACCTCGCCGACCGCGGCGTCGCTCTCCATCACGAAATCGGCGTAGGGGCTGATGCCGCTCTTACCTTGCCACCGCGCTGAAGGCATGACCGGCGTATGCGGCGACGTCAGCGGCAGATAGAGGAAGAACGGTGTCCTCGTCGCAGCCTGCTCCCCGATCCAGCCCACGGCGGTGCGGGTCAAGGTCCCCAGCACCGTTTCGGCGGAGAAGCCGCTCAGCCCAGGTCCCTGGCGGGTACGCGGACCCTCGGGGTTCTCATCCGCGACCATGGGGAAGACCAGGTCGGCATCGGGTTGGTCGCTGACCCGTTCCTGATCGATGAAGACGTATGGCACCATGTCCAGCGAAGCGCTGATGCCGAAAAAACGGGCGAAGCCCGCACTGACCGGACCCCGCGTGATGGGCTGCCGGAAGTCGGCGTTCCAGCCTTCGGGACCTTTCTCGATGCGGTCATCGAACGGCGGTGTTCCTGGTTTGCGTACCCATGACATGCCCAGGTGCCATTTGCCGATGCAGGCGGTGGCATACCCCTGCGCTGCCAGCACGTGCGCCATGGTCTGACGACCCTCCTCGATCAGCGGTGGGCTCATGCCGCCGAGGACGCCCATTTTCAACCGCGAACGCCAGGCATAACGCCCGGTGAGCAGGCCATACCTGGTCGGTGTGCAGACCGCCGAACCGGAATGCGCATCGCTGAAATACATGCCCTCCGCTGCGAGCCGGTCCAAGCAGGGCGTAGCGATCTTGCCCGCGGGATTCAAGCAGCGCAGATCACCATAGCCGAGGTCATCGGCCAGGATGACGACGATATTGGGGCGCTCAGCGGCCGTCCCAGGCCACCCCATGGCCAGCAGGAAGAGGATACAGGAAGTGGGGCAGGCTCGTGCGGGCATGCATGGATATGGCCGTCGATCTCGAGCCTTACAAGGGAACCTATCAGACGGAAACGGAACCCCCTCGGTCGGCAGTGCAATTTGGTATGCCTCGCTCCCGAGCCCAAAAAAAACGGCCCCGGCAGACGCCGAGGCCGCTCACCAGGAAATGAGATCATCGTTCTGGTGGCGTCAGGCCAAACTCTTCTTCATCTGGCGCATCCGCTCATGGGTCTCCAGCTGACGCGGCAGCAGGATGGTCTGGATCAACTGGATGGCCGAGGGATCGAGGTCTCCCGGGTTGCGATATTGCGCGAGGCCACGGTCCTCACCCTCCTCGAGAGCGGAGATGACGGCCTTCTCGCTGATGAGCGCGGCGCCCTTCTCGACCATCATGGTGATGCCGCCCCACAGACCCGAGGTGGTGTCCGGGGTACCGCCACGCTGGGCGATGCTGCTGCGGATCAGATCGACCCGACGGCTGTGACAGTTGCGATTGGTCACGAGGACATCGACCGAGGTTTTCTCGAGTTGTTTGATCCCCTGGTTATAGGTCTCGACTGCGGAGATCTCGCCACGCAGGAGGCTGTTGAGGTTGGAAACGACTTTGTCGTTGGTGGTGCTGGTGCTCGGTTGCATGAGAGTTCCTTTGGTGGAGTGCTGCGAAGGTGGACGCGTTAGCTCACATGGAGCGCAAGCCATGCCAGCCTGCTCCTAGACCACGTGAGTCATCGCTCTTGCCCCTCACGAGTGCAAATGTGCCAGTGGGCGCACGAGCACGCTGCTTTACGCACTCAACGCCGAGCGTCGCTACAGCCGATTGCATGCACGTCCGCCTGGTCCGGAAACTCTGATTGGCAGGATTTCACCTGATTCCCAGCGGAGCGTCCGGTCTTAGATTCCGCGCGTCCGGATGGTACCCCCGGCAATGAGGACAGTCATGCGCAACGCCTTCACTCCAGTCGTCCGTCATCTGTGCGTCGCGGCGTTGGCATCCGGTTGCCTGGTGGCTGGTTCGGGCACGGCATGGACGGTAGAGCTGACCACTCCCGTCGACGTACCCGATGACATCGGTCTGGGAGAACGCCTGGCCCTGGTCGCCTGGTTGGGTGAAAACAAGATCCCGGTCGCTGACCCACACGACCTGCCGGCACTGCGACTCGCCTATCTCAAACGCGCCCATCCCGAACGCCTCATCGACCCCACCAAGCCGAGCGAAGACGAGGTCCGACGACGCGGCGAACTGGCCGCCGAACTCTACCGCCGCCACGGTATCAATCCGCCGGTGGGCGCAGACGTGGCAGCCATCACCGCCGTGATGGCGCGCCTGGACGCCGGGGTCGCAGCCAACCTCGCGCGTGACCAGGAGACCGCGCGTATCGACAGCCAGGCGCCGGATCGTCCGTCCCCGCCCCAGGGCAAGACGTCGGGCGGTAGCGCCGATGCCGGGACTCCGGCGGCCACGCCGCCAGCGACCGGCACGGTGATCCCGCCGACGCCAGCGCAGGCTAAGAAGGCTGCCGAACGCGCAGCGGTCAACGTGATCGTCGGCAAACGCTTCCCCGGCATCAGCAGCCGGGCGCTCGATGGCAGCTCGTTCAGCCTCGCCCAGTGGCGCGGCAAAGTGGTCCTGATCGACTTCTGGGCGACCTGGTGCGGCCCATGCATGGCGGAGATGCCGAACGTCAAGGCGGTCTACCAGGCACACCACGCCAACGGCCTCGAAGTGCTCGGTGTCAGCCTCGACCAGGACAAGGCGACGCTGCAGCAGGTCCTCACCGCCCAGGCCATCCCCTGGCCGCAACTCTTCGATGGTGGTGGCTGGAACAATGCCATTGCCCAGCAGTTCGCCGTCCATTCGATCCCCACCACGTTCCTGATCGGGCGCGACGGCACGCTGGTCGCCAGCGACCTGCGCGGAGCAGCGCTGGAGATCGCCATCGTCAAGGCGCTCGAACAGAAACCCTGACGCGCTCGGACAGCAACACTGGTCCAACCGCAAAGGGCGCAGAGTCCGCAGAGTAGAGATCCCCCACTTCTGCGAGCTTTGCAGCAGAGCACCTGCTCTGCTCTTGGAATCAATTGGAGAAAAGCTGGCCGCAGAGACGCGGAGACGCAGAGAAAGACCAGAACTGGG
>JANPIY010000744.1:0-3065 GCA_031425255.1 Planctomycetota bacterium | reverse complement strand
CGAGCCGGCCGGGATCTTGAGCTTGGCCGATCCTTCGAGGGTCGGGACGTCGATCTCGGCGCCGAGCGCGGCCTGCGCGTAGCTGATCGGGACCTTGCACACCAGGTCGTGTTCGTGGCGTTCGAAGAACGGATCGGCCTTCACCTGGACGTAGACGTAGAGATCGCCGCGCGGGCCACCCTCGCGACCGGCTTCGCCTTCACCGCTGACGCGCAAGCGGCTGCCGTCCTCGATGCCGGCGGGGATGCGGACCTTGATGGTGACCTTCTTCGGCACCGAGCCTTGCGCACGACAGGTCGGGCAAGGGTCGCTGACGGTCTTGCCCTGGCCGCCACATTGCGGGCAGGCGGTCTGGAGCACGAAGAGACCCTGGCCCTGGCGGACCACGCCGCGGCCCTGGCACAGCCGGCAGACCACCGGCTTGGTGCCGGGTTTGGCGCCGGAGCCGGCGCAGGTTTCGCAGGCTTCGTTGCGTTTGAGGTCGATGGTCTTGGAGCACCCGGCCATGGCTTCGCGGAAGGTGATCTCCAGACCGAGCTTGAGGCTGGCGCCCTGGTTGGCCGCCTCGCGCCGGCCAGCGCCGCCGAAGAACTGGTCGAAGATCGAGCCGCCGCCGAAGACGTCGCCGAACTGGGCGAAGATGTCCTCCATCGAATTGAAGCCGCCGCCGGCGTGGCCCATGCCGTCGACTCCGGCGTGACCATGCTGGTCGTAACGCTGGCGCTTGTCGTCGTTGGACAGCACCTCGTAGGCCTCAGCGGCCTCCTTGAACTTGGTCTCGGCCTCCTTGTCCCCTGGGTTGCGATCCGGGTGGAACTGCATGGCCAGTTTGCGATAGGCCTTCTTGATGTCGTCCGCACTGGCGCCCTTGGCCAGGCCGAGGACTTCGTAGTAATCGCGTTTGGCGGTAGGCATGGAGGGATTGCTCAAGCGGAAAGGGGGAAGACCAAGTCGATGTGACCAAGCCGGATGGTCCTAAGCACATGCTGGGCCAGAGCTGAGGTCATTTCGCCGCAGGTTCTGCGGGCGCTGCTGGCGGGTCCCCCAGATCGAAGGCGGCCTGCCCGAGCAGGACGCGCGAGAGCGCCAGCAGATCGGCGTCCGCCTTGCGCAGGCGCTTGCCGAGCAGGGGGCCCTGGACGTCGTCGATGACCTTGCGCTTCTCGATCGCGGCGAGGTAGTGTTCGCCGGCCTTCAGCGGCTGCTTGGCCTCCAGGAAGGCATGCACCTCGAGCAGGTGGATCTCGATCTCGGCGAGGACGGTCTCGGCGGTGGGATCGACCGGGGTAGCGGCTTGCTTGAGGTAGGCGTCAGCGGCGGCCTCGGCCTTGCGCGCGGTGGCGGGATCGATGGCGATCGGCGCTGGCCCTGGGTGGGGGGGCGGGACGGGCGTCGGCTTGGTCTCCGCCGCTCCCAGCACGCCGGCGAGCAGGAGCAGGGCGGACAGGCGCATCACGGGACTCCACTGGGCTGGACGTCGAGCCGCACCGCCACGCCGGCGTGCTGCATCGCGAGCTTGATGTCGCGCACGGTGTAGTCGCCGTAATGGACCATGCTGGCGATCAGGGCGGCGTCGGCGTGGCCGCCCTGCGGACCGCTGGCGACGGCGTCGATGAGGTGCTGGGGTGAGCCGCCGCCCCCCGAAGCGATCACCGGGATGCCCACGGCATCGGCGACCAGGCGGGTGATGCCGAGTTCGTAACCGCCGCGCACGCCATCGGTGTCGATGGCATTCAGGCAGATCTCACCGGCGCCGAGGGCTTCCGCTTCGCGGGCCCAGGCGAGGGCGTCCTTGCCGGTGGGGGTGCGCCCGCCGTCGATGACCACCTCGTAGCCGGAAGGGATGGTTGCCGAGGGCGCGACCTTCTTCGCATCCATGCCCAGCACCACGCATTGCGCACCGAAGGCGCGGGCGCCCGCGGTCAGCAGCGAGGGATCGCGCACCGCCGGCGAATTGAGCGAGACCTTCTCTGCCCCCGCGAGCAGCACCGCCCGCATGGCGTCGACGGAGCGGATGCCGCCACCGACCGCGAAGGGGATGAAGATCGCCTCCGCCACCCGTCGCACCACCTCGATGAACAGGCCACGTTTTTCCGCCGAGGCGGTGATGTCGTAGAACACCAGCTCGTCGGCGCCCTGTTCGTAATAGCGGCGAGCGTAGTCGACCGGGTCGCCGAGGTCGACATTGCCCTGGAACTTGATGCCCTTGGTCACCAGGCCATTGCGGACGTCGAGGCAGACGATGACACGTTTGGTGAGCATGCGGCGGGGATCATTTGAGGTCATCACGATTTGGCTAGCGGCATGGGTGCGGGCCTGTTGTCGACCGGTGCATCTCCGTCGACGTCGTGCAATGCCCAGCGGTCCCTGCCCTTGCCTCGCGGCCTCGCTGCGAATCATCCCGCGCCCATGGGCAAGAAGAAGAGTTCCAGTTGGATGCCGACCTGGCTGCGCCACCGCGCCCTGCTCACCGGCGAAGTGATCCTGACGGTCGGCGTGGTGCAGGAGCTGATCCAACGCCAGGTCCACACCCTCGGCCTGCCGCCCTATGGCAAGGTGCTGTGGATCATGGCCTCGACCCTGGGCGTGCTCGGCGTGCTGCTGCTGGTCATCCGCGCAGTGGTGAAGCACAGCCTGGCCAAGACCCATGACGTCGTGCAGGCGATCCCGCTGCCGACGCCGATGCTGCTGGTCCATGCGCTGGCCTACGTCGGCTTGTTCTACCTCTACGCCTGGGTGTGGGACGTGCCGGTGTGGCCGCTGTTTCCGTGAAGGTGGGCTGAGCGGACATCGTGAGCGATTCCCAGGTATCGGCGTCCTACCGTCGGTGATGGGGCGCTGATCGCCGAGTGAAACGAACACCTGTCGGTGCTCGCCCGCTTGTCACTGAACCACTACCAAGGCATTCCCGCTGCTATCAGGTGGCATTGCGGGGTGTATCCCTAGAACCCCGGCGATCCCGCAGTGGAAGCGCTTTCGACCCCTACCTCCAGGACCGCCCCATGCTCCAGCATCTCCGCCATGTCCGCTCTGCCACGCTCATGCTCACCGTCCTCGCGGCCGGG
>JANPIY010000743.1:0-1509 GCA_031425255.1 Planctomycetota bacterium | reverse complement strand
ACCAACTCCGAGATGGAGGATCGCGTCCTGGCTCGGGCGAGAGAGCTCCGCAGCCAGACCACCGCGGCGCGCTGACAAAGCGTCTCTGGGACACTTGCGCAAATGGCTCCAGGGCCATGATAGTCGCGACAAGAAGTCTTCAGGGAAATGTCCATGCTGGGGTTAATGCAGGAGCATCCGCTCCTCGTCTCGTCCATTTTGCAGCACGCCGCCAAGCACCACCGCGCAAGCTCCCTTGTGAGCATCGATAGTCAGGGCGTTGCTTTCCGAAGCTCTTATCCAGTTTTAGCCCAAAAAGCTGCGCAGTTGGCGAATGCTTTGGTGCGTTTAGGCGTCATGCCAGGTCAACGCGTGGCAACTCTAGGCTGGAACTCTCTCTCTCACCTCGAAGTTTACTATGGTTCCTCCGGGATGGGAGCGGTCTTGCACACAGTCAACCCAAGACTTTTCCCAGATCAGATCGCCTATATCCTTGCTGACGCGGCGGATGTCGTCTTGTTCGTTGATTCGACGCTGGTATCCGTTTTGATGGCTATAGCGGATAGACTTCCAGCTTCGCTCCACACCGTCATCGTCATGGGGGGGGTGGAACTTCCGGCCCTTCCGCTCACCGTTGCCTCTTATGAGGAGCTGCTGTGCGGCGAACAGCCGGATCACGATTGGCCGCGCCTGGACGAGCGTGCCGCGAGCGCATTGTGTTACACCAGTGGCACGACGGGCGAACCGAAGGGTGTCCTATACTCGCATCGATCCACGGTGTTGCACGCCATGGCAGCAATCCAACCGGACGTTTTTGCTCTGCGCGCGCTGGACGTGGTCATGCCGGTCGTACCCATGTTCCACGTGAATGCTTGGGGTTTGCCCTACTGCGCTCCCATGGTCGGCGCCGCACTGGTCCTACCCGGCCCCCGGCTCGATCCCGCCAGCCTCCACGCATTGTTCGAAGCTGAGAGGGTGACCTTCAGCGCCGGTGTCCCGACGATCTGGACCAACCTGTTGCATTGGCTGCGCGCTGACCCAACCCGCCGATTCACCGCCCCACCCCGGCTGGTGGTCGGCGGCACCGCACTGCCCGTTCCAATCACAGCGGGATTCCAGAACGAGTATGGCGTTCCCGTCCTCCACGCCTGGGGCATGACCGAGATTAGTCCGCTGGGAAGTGTCAATACTCGAAAGGCTGAGAACGCCGATTGGTCCGACGAAGCGTTTCTGGCCTATTCACGAAAACAAGGACGTCCCCAGTTCGGGGTCGATCTTCGCGCGCTCGATAGCGCCGGGCAGCCCATCGCGACAGACGATACGGCGTTCGGTGAGCTCGAGGTGACGGGGCACTGGACGGCAAGCGCTTATTTCAATCGACCTGACGATGACGCCTTCAAAGCCGACGGATGGATGCGCACAGGCGACGTCGTAACAATCGATCCGCTCGGCTGCATCGAAATCGTGGATCGTGCCAAGGACGTTATCAAGTCAGGTGGCGAGTGGATCAGCTCGATCACGCTGGAGAAC
>JANPIY010000742.1:0-5467 GCA_031425255.1 Planctomycetota bacterium | reverse complement strand
CCGGCGGCCAGGGCGCGCCGATCACCCCGCTGGCCGACTGGGTGCTGTTCCGCCACACCGGTGAACGCCGCACGATCGTCAACCTGGGTGGCTTCTGCAATATCACCAAGCTGCCCGCCCACGAGCAGGTGCGC
Source organism: Planctomycetota bacterium (assembly GCA_031425255.1). Taxonomy (GTDB): domain Bacteria; phylum Planctomycetota; class UBA11346; order UBA11346; family UBA11346; genus BOG-1363. The sequence continues at coordinate 5,333 of JANPIY010000742.1, read as the reverse complement.
CATATCGACGGCGCCGATGTCTGTTCCTGCAATCAGCTCCTCGATCGCATGGCGCGCGCGCTGCTTGACGTGCCCTTCGACCGCGATGGCCGGGTGGCGATGGACGGTCAGGTGAACCCGGCAGCGATGGCCGACCTGGTACGTCTGCTCGGCAACCAGGCCGATGCCGGGCGCAGCCTGGGCACCGGCGATGAGCTCGGCGAATGGGCCGGCCGGCATGCACTCGAGGAGGTCAGCGACGCCTTGCGCACCGCCTGCGCGGCGGTCGCCGAGGTCATCATCGCCAAGGCGGTCCCCACCGACCGCCTGGTGCTCGCCGGCGGCGGCGTGCGCAATCGCGCGCTGGTCGAAGAACTGAAGACCCGCGCCGGCGTGCCGGTGTCGACCACCGACGATCTGGGGATCCCAGCGACGCTGCGCGAAGCCGCGGCGATGGCGATCCTGGGTGCGCTGTGCGAAGACGTCATCCCGATCACGGTGCCGCGCGTCACCGGCGTCCAGCGCGCGCCGGTGGCGGGGAGCTGGATCTTCGTCTGAATCCGTGTCCCGGAGCGAGGACCGCTACTCGGCGCGCCCAGCGTGCCCGGTGGCGCATATCGGTGGTCGGCGATGCGTGCAGGCGCCACCAAATAGAAGGACCCTCGGGCGAGCCCGAGGGTCCTTGGTTTTGCATCCTGAGGGACCGCTACATCACGGGGACGGCGCGCACGCGCGCCGGCTGTTCGCGATCATGGATCTTGCGCAGCTGGGCAGCGCACTTGTCGGTCACCACGTCGATGGCGCCGTAGATGGTCGGCTCCTTGTCGTGGGCGATGACGTCCTTGCCGTGCGGCAGGTGCATGTCGACATCGACGCGGTAGGTGCTTTTCTCGGCCTCATGGATGGTCACGTGGACGGTCTGCAGTCCTGAATGGAAACGATTGAGGGAGCCGAGTTTGGTCTGGATGTAGGTCTTCACCTTGTCCGAAACCTGGTAGTGCACGCCGGTGATGTGGATATCGACCATGGGTTGCCTCGCTCATGCCCCATCTGGGGGGCATATGATGGCCGGTGTTCCCCTGCACGACCGGTCATGGGATGATGAAGTCCCAGGGGGGACTGGCGGCGAGCATACCGAACCCGCTGATCACGCGTCAACGGCGAATCTGGCAACACTGCCGTCATGGCCGTGTTGACGCACGCGACCGGGCGACCTGACCGGCCGCTGCTTGCGCACGGTGATTTTCTGAGTCCGCCTCACCGGGCCAGGCAGGGCTTGCCTCGGCCGATCGGGGCGATTTGGTATGAAGCCCTCGGAGCACCCCATGCGCGTCATCATTCTCATGCTGCTGTTGGCGACCTCCGCCCTCCCCCTCGCGGCCGCCACGGTCAAGGATCTGGTCGGTACCTGGGTGGTCGATGTCGACGCGACCTGGCTCAAGCTCAAGGACCTGCCCGAGGTGAAGGCACTGCCGCCCGAGATGTCGGCTGCGGTCAAGTCCGCCTTCGCCGCGCAAGGCGCGGGCATGACCTTCACCTTCACTGAAAATCTGCTCACCACCACCATCGCCGCGGTCAAACGCGAGGAGAGCTACATCGTGGTAGCGAGCGATAGCGACAGCATCACCACCGAGAGCACCGACCAGGAAGGGAAGAAGGAGCGCAGCGTGGTGAAGTTCGTCGACGGCGCGATGGAATTGACCAGCGTGTCGGATCAGGCCAAGAAGGTCGTGCTCAAGCGGAAGTGAAGGCCTGGCCTGGTTTCAGTTCTTGGCGTCTCGCCGCAGAACAGTGTCGTCGCGTGACTTCCAGCAGATGAAGCGGGCTTCGGTCCATTCACCCCAATGTTCCTGCTCACATTCCAGGAACTCCTGCGCTGATGCGAAGCCGCCCCCAAGCTCGTGCTCGCGATTCCATACGGAGTAGCTCGCGGTGTTGCCTGCGAGGATCGCGCGCACGAGTCCGATGATCTCCTCTATGGCGGGCTCCAGGGATCCTTCCACGTAGAATTGATAGGCGTGGCGATGCGAGGCGGCGAACGTGAGGGTGATCTCATTGCCCTCGGTGGACAGATGCAGATCGCGCTGCTCCCCTATCAATCGACATTCCAGATGGCTCGCCTGGGCAGCCACCTCGATACCCAGGATCTCTTCACGATGGTCGCTGCGGATCCTTTCCGCCAATCCCATGACCGCTGCATCGAGCGGCGATTGGATCGGACGCTTTATTTCACCTTCAGATCCAGGCACACGATCTCCTTGGTGCTGCGGCAGAACACCAGGCCGTTCGCCACCGAAGGTGCGGTCCAGCACTTGCCGCTGAGCACCTGCGCGCGCGCGAGCTCGGTGTATTTTTCCGGCGTGGCCTTGGTCAGGACCAGCTGGCCCTGATCGCCCTGCGTCAGCACGTTGCTGCCCACCAGGATGGTCCCGCCCTGTCCGAAGCCGTCCTGCGACCACAGCTCCTTGCCGGTCTTGAGCTCGACGCACTTGAGCGGCTCGGTCTTGAACTGCTTGAAGCCGAACAGGCCGTAGAGGTGGCCCTGGTAGACCACCGGCGTCGACCAGTGGTTGGGCAGCTTGTCCTTCATGCGCCAGAGCTCGGTGGCCTTCCAGCTCTTGCCCTGGCGGGTGATCTGGAAGGCGCCGGCGCCGACACCATACCCGGCCGAGCAGTAGGCGACATCGCCCTCGATGACGGGTGAAGCGGCGGTCGAGGTGCTGAAGGGGAAGTCGGCGTGCCACAACACGGCACCGGCCTTGGCATCGAGGCTGGTCAGACCCTGCTGGGTGAAGAACACCACCTGGCGCTGGCCGCCGATCTCGGTCGGCGTCGGCGAAGCATGGGTGATCTTCTCGTCGCCGTGTTTGCCCATGACCTTGCCGGTCTTGCGATCGAAGAAGAGGAAGGTCTGGCCGTTGCCGCCACCGGCGACCATGACCACGTCGCCTTCGACCACCGGGGACATCGAGTTACCCCACTGCTTGATGCCCTTGGTCTCGTTCTGGCCGCTGTTCTCGGCCTGGATGTCATGGCTCCAGACCACCTTGCCGTCAGCGGCGGACAGGCAGCTCAGGCGCAGGTAGGTGCCGAGGACATAGACGTGGTCGCCGACGATGGTCGGGGTCGAACGTGGGCCGTTGCCGCCGGCACCTTCGAAGATGGTCTTGCCCAGCGCGGTCGCCCACAGCTCCTTGCCGGTGGTGACGTCGATGGCGACGCAGGCCTCGTCCTTGTTGCGCTCCGCCATGACGTAGGCGCGGTTGCCGACCACCGCGACGGCGCCGAAACCCTCGCCCATGGGCAGCTTCCAGTTCACCTTGGGACCCTCGGCCGGCCAGGTGGTGAGGATCTGGTCATCGGTGGAGCCGTCACCGTTGGGGCCACGGTACTGTGGCCATTCGGCCGCCGGCGCGGCGACCAGGGCCGCGAACAACGTGACGGACAGCAGCGGACGGATGGACATGGGAGGCTCCTCAGGCGGGAATGTGCGGCAGCACAGCCGAGTGATACCTGCCAGCAAGCTCGAAGTTGCCACTCGGCCAAGCGACGTCGCACATCGATCCTGACAGGAACCTGGACGTCGTTCTCCGTTACGCAGCGCGAGCAGGTTGTCCTATGCGGGCCACCAACGACATCAGCCCTGGCTGTTGCCAGGGCTGATGCGCGCTCACCGCGGTGAACGGCCGTTCAGGCCATGCACTCGCCAGCGCCGAGTTCATCGAGGCTGAAGAGTTTGTCGGAACCGATGTCGAAAAGGTCCTGCTCACTGATCTGGCCGACACCCAGGGTGAAGATCGGCGTCAGGCGGTCCTTGAGCGCGGCCTTGGCGGCCTTGGCGACTTCCTTGTCCTGGCCCGCGCCGACCAGGCGGCGCAGGTACTGGGCGAAGGTCTCATCGCCTTTGCGCTCCTGCTCGAACCAGCCCGCCAGCGCGGTGATGGCCTCGGCCGCCTTGCGCGCCGGGATGCGCGCGACCATGGTGCCATGGTGGATGGCGTCGCCATCATCGCTGCCGCCGACGAAGAGCACGTAGTGCGGGATCAACTTGTCGCCGATCTTCGAGGCGGCGCCGTGCAGGCCGATGGTGCCGATGTGGTGCTGGCCGCACGAGTTCGGACAGCCGCTGATGTTGATGCGCGAGCCCTTGAGCACGGCCTTGGCGCCGAGCGGGGCGAGGGCCCTCTCCAGTTCGGTGGCCATGTTCTTCGACAGGCAGATGCCGAGCATGCAGGTGCTCGCCCCAGGGCAGCTGACCACATCGAGGATGCCGTGCGCGGGATCGTGATAACCGAGCTTCTTCAACTCGACGAAGAGCTTGGAGAGGTGCTCGTGCTTCACGCGGCGGAACAGGATGTTCTGGTCGTTGGTGGTGCGCGCGTCGCCTTCGCTGAACCACTCGCTGAGGTCGGCGAGCACGCGCATCTCGCGCGCCGGGACGTCGCCACGCGGGATGCGCAGCGAGACCACCGCCAGGCCGGCCTCGCGATGGGGACGGACGTTGGCCTTGCGCCAGGCGCCCTCCTCGCCAGCGACCTCGGGGATCGCGATGGGGTTGGCTGGTTTCAAGGTGTCGGGCAGGACCGCGCCCTTGATGCCGTCCTTGATCGCTTCGGCGAGCTGCTCCTGGAACAGCGCCTTGAAGCCTTCCTCACCCTTGGCCTTGAGCACGAACTTGAGACGCGCCTTGGCGCGGTTGGTACGGTCGCCGTACTTGTGGTGCACGCGCACCAGGGCGTCGCACACCGGGATCAGCTGATCCTTCGGCAGGCAGTCGTAGAGCTTGACCGGGGGCACGGGCATCGAGCCGAGGCCGCCAGCGGCGACGACGCGGAAGCCCTGCACCCCGTTCACCGTCACCGCCATGATGCCGATGTCCTGGATGTTGATCTGCTGCAGCGGATCCTTGTCCGACGAGCCGAGCGAGATCTTGAACTTGCGCGGCAGGCTGGCGGAGAGCGGTCCACGCAGGAAGTGATAGAACACCGCATCGGAATAGGGATCGATGTCGAACGGCTCGTCGAGCAAGGTACCAGCGTTGGGGCTGCCGCAGACCGCACGCACGGCGTTGCCGCATGCTTCACGGCAGGTCAGGCCGACCTCTTCGAGGTCGCGCAGCAAGGCCGGCGTGTTGTCGAGCGGGATGTAGTGGAACTGGATCGCCTGACGGGTGGTGATGTGGCTGATGCCGTTGGTGTACTTCTGCGAGGTGTCGGCCAAGCCGCGCATCTGCTCGGGGGTGACCACGCCGTACTTCAGCTTGATGCGCACCATCTGGTTCTCGCCGCCCTGGCGCTGGCCATAGACGCCCTGCACCAGGCGGAAGGGCTTGAAGACCTTGTCGGGATCGATGG
>JANPIY010000741.1:0-1593 GCA_031425255.1 Planctomycetota bacterium | reverse complement strand
CATCGGGCAGCACAGCGAGGTGACCACCGAGTCCGCCGGGGTCGTGATCATGGACAGCTCGCTGGAGAAGGTTGACGAGTTCCTGCACATCAGCCGGCGGATGCGGCGGATCGCCCTGGAGAGTGCCGTCGGCGGCATGGCGCTGAGCGTGGTCGGGATGGCACTGGCCAGTTTCGGCCTCCTGTCCCCGGTGGCGGGAGCGCTCGGCCAGGAGGCCATCGACGTACTCGCGATCCTGAACGCGCTGCGGGCGGCAGTTCGGCCGAAGGCGCTCACCGATTTCGGACCCGCGACGGGCACGGCCCCAATGCCACCGATTGCACCCTCGCGTGAGTAGTGCGGTCGTAAATCAGCCGATGCGGGTTTTGGGTGTGACCATCACCTCCGAGCCGCTCGATCCAACACGGGTCGAGCACAGCCCCAGTTGAGTCGCAACCAGGCCGCCCGTCGGCAAACCTGAGGGACCGAGGACTCCCCCCGATGCCGGACTGGCTTCTCACGTCGTGGTACCGGGTGAGCGGGGCGACAGTTGTCGCCGCCGACTTACTGGCCACCGCCCACGTCATCCTGCACAAGCGGGACACCCGGGCGGCCATCGGGTGGGCCCGGCTAGTCTGGTTTGCCCCATGGGTCGGAAGGGCGGATGGGTCGGGGTAGAGGATCACGAGCCTTACCAGTTCCATGTAGAGTCCCCCCCGGTGAACCCATGAGCGTGCCCGGCCGGGACCGAATGACGCAAGCTAGGAAGGCCTGGCCGTGCGCTGCCCGGCTTTGACCACCTCGACGACGCCGACCGGGGCCAGGGAGCAGGCCAGGACGATCGCCCAGTCCGCAGCCGTCAGCGGCACGGTGTGCAGCACGCCTTGCAGGAACGGGGTGTAGACGGCTGCCACCTGGAGAATGGCCGTGCCCGCCACCGCCGCCCACAGCCAGCCGTTCGTGAACAGCCGGGCGGTGAACGCCGAGCGGCGCTGTGACCGGGCACTAAATGCGTGGAAAACTTGAGCCAGGGCCAGCGTCATGAAAGCGATAGTGGTCGCATGGCGTAGGCCGGTGCCCTCCACGCCGTACCATCGAATGCCGACCAGGAACGCCAAGAGCGTCACCCCGCTCAGCAAGAGCCCCTGCCAGACGATCAGCCCGACGAATCGCTGCGTGACGAGTGGCTCGCCGGGGTTGCGCGGGGGTCGCTGCATCGCCTCCGGGTTCGACGGTTCCAGGGCTAGCGCCATGGCGGGAAACACGTCGGTGATCATGTTCAGCCACAGGATCTGCAAGGCCACCAGCGGCAGCGGCCAGCCGGCCATGAGGGCAACGAACACGACCAGAATCTCCGCGAGGTTGCAGGAGAACAGGTAGTGGACGAACCGCACGATGTTGGCGTACACGACCCGCCCCTGCTCGACCGCCCCGACGATGGTGGCGAAGTTGTCGTCGGTGATGACCATGTCCGCCGCCTCCTTCGCCACCTCCGTGCCCTTGATCCCCATCGCCACGCCGATGTCTGCCTGCTTAAGTGCCGGGGCGTCGTTCACCCCGTCGCCGGTCATCGCCACCACTTCGCCGCCCGCCTGGAGGGCCTCGACGATCCGC
>JANPIY010000740.1:0-17275 GCA_031425255.1 Planctomycetota bacterium | reverse complement strand
CGGCCTGGTAGAAGGGGGTGAAGAGGGATGCCAGCTCAGCGTCGGGAATGCCTGGGCCGCTATCCCTGACCGTCACCGTGAGCTGCCCGGCGACCAGGGCGGCATGCAGATCGACGCCACCGGTGGCGGTGAATTTGACCGCGTTGGCCAGCAGGTTGATGAGGATCTGGCGCAGCTTGCGTTGATCGGTGCGCACGAAACGCGGCAGATCGCCAGCCAGATACAGGTGCAGCAGAAGTCCTTTCTCGACCGCGCGTTGGCGGAACATGCTGTCGAGGTGGGCGAGCAGATCGTGCAGATCGAAGTCTTCGGGATCGCAGGTGCCGCGGCCGGCCTCGATGCGCGACAGCTCCAGGATGTCGTTGATCAGTTGCAGGAGGTGCTCGCCGGAGCGGTTGATCACTTCGACCGCGCGCCGTTGTGCGGGTGCCAGGCTGTCATCACGGCCGAGCAGTTGCGCATAACCGAGCACGGCATTGAGCGGCGTGCGGATCTCGTGCGACATGCTGGAGAGGAACGCGCTCTTGGCATGGTTGGCGGTTTCGGCTTCCTCCTTGGCCTTGCCGAGCTCCGCCGTGCGTTGCGCCACCCGCACCTCCAGGTCGGACACCAATCCTCGCAGCTTGCCGGCCATGTCCGCGAAGCTGGTGGTCAGCGAGCCGATCTCGTCGTCCTGCACCGTGGGCAGTCCCGCATCCCAATGCCCGGCGCCGAGCTGCCCGGCGGTGGTGGCCAAGGCCGCCAAGCGGTCCAGGACGATGCGCCGGAACACCAGATTGAGCAGCAGCGCGAGGATGATGGCCAACACGATGGAGGTGGCGATGACGGTCATCTGCGTTCCCCGCAACGGGGCGGTGACGGCGCGGTGGGGCGCGTACAGGACCAGGCGCCACGCCAGCGGCCGGATGGTTCGCACACTGGCATAACTCGGCTCATCCCCGTCGATGAACCGCAGGTCATCCTGGCTGGAACCGTCGCGTCCGGACAGCGACTTCACCAACGCCGCGACGCCGGCGTTGGCGACCTCGGCGGTGGCCAGGGTCGCATGGTTGAGCGAGGCGGCCTGGATCTTCTCCATGTAGTCGGGATGGATGATGAGGTCGCCGTTGGCGGTGACGAGGAACGCATCACACCAGCCCTCGACCTGATCCATGTCGCGGATGTCCTGCAGCAGGGTGTCGAGCACGTAGTCGAAACCCACGGCGCCGAGGAATCGTTCGCCATCGTACACCGGCACCCGCAGGCTGGTCATCCACAGCTTCTGAATGGCGTCGTAATACACCGGTTTCCAGGCCGGCTCACGCTGCGGATCCTGCGCCGGGGCGACCAGGGCGAAGTAAGGCCGGTAGTCCTCGTCGGGCTGGACCTCGAGCGGCCAGTCCTTCGGAGTTTCGAACAGCAGGTCACCGGCGGCGGCTTCGTAATAGAAATTATGGAAATCGAGGGCGGCCATGCGCCCGAGCAGAGGTCCGACATGGAACAGGGTCTCGAGGTCCCGGGCGATGGCTGGCGTGAGCTCGCTGCGCTTCGCGAGATAGGCGCCGTAGTCGCCGACGATGGCGCGTACGGCACCGTCGGCCCCACGCTGGAGGTCGACCGCCCGCCGCGGTGCCCATGGATCGATCAGAGCGTTCTGCAGCAACCCTGCGATCGCCACGCCCACCCTGGTCTTGCGCGCGAGTTCCTGGGTCAGGCGCGCCGCATGGCGATTGGCCGCCAGTTCGAGCGAGGCGACCAGCTTGGCCGAGGCCTGGTGTTCGCTGGCCAGGCTGATCCACAACCCGGTGATGAGGCCCGACAGCAGGCAGCTCCCGATGACCAACGCCAGCAGGCGGCGACTGATGCGGCTGTGCATGCCCACGGCGGGGGACTCCAGGTGGGCGGTTCGTAGGGGTGGGCGGTGTCCGCAGGGCGCTGATGGGCCGCAGCGATGGACCGCGGTGTCTTTGACCGGCCGCTCTACGCCGGTGGTGCCCGTTTCGCGCGGATGACTTCCGTCAAGGACCCACGCACCGGGATGAGGGTATCGAGATGGATGCGATTCAAGACCCGGCGCGAGGGTTCACTGACGTGGATGAGGTGCAGCGAACCCTGGATGCGACGGATGTCCCGCGACAGGCAGGTGAAGGAACCGAAGGCGATGCTCGGCAGGTCGGCCACCAGTTCGCAATCGAAGACCAGGTGGATGTTGCCCTGGTCGATGAATTGACGGTGGACGTGATTACGCAGGTCCATCCAGTCGTTCTGGTCCAGATTGGCCGGGACCTGGATGACGATGTGGCCGTCCTGGACGGTGGTGGCGAGCGGTTTCATGGGCTGCTCGTGCGGTCGCTGGATTTCTCCTCGCGGATGAGCACGCCGTTCAGGGCCTTCTCCACCGCCGAGAGGATGCGATCGGCATCGAACGGTTTGACGATGAAGTCCGAGACCCCCAGGTGCATCGCCCGCAGCATGGCATCGCGCTGGTCGACCGCAGTGACCATGATGACCTTGGCCTTGGGGTCGATCTGGCGGATGCCGGCGAGCGCGGCGAGACCGTCGGCATTAGGCATGACGATGTCGAGGGTGGTGAGGTCCGGCCGCAGCTCGCGGAATTTCTCGATCGCGATGTTCCCGTCGCTGGCCTCGCCGCAGATGGTGAAGCCGAGCGGCTCCAGCGCATCACGGATGAGTTTGCGCATGAACATCGCGTCATCGACGATCAGAATACGGGTCATGATCCTTCTCCTTGCCGAGGTTCACCGCCGAGAGCGGCATCCAACTGAAGTGCACGTAAAGGTTCGAGCGCCGCCGGGTCACCCGTCAGGATCAGCCGCCCATGGTCGGCGCGCAGGATGGTGCTGGCCCGCAGCAGGAAGGCGAGAAACGCCTGCGAGGCGATCACGGTGCCGGCATCGAACGTCAGCGTCAGGTCGCGCTTGCCATGACGCACCGCGGCCCGGATGCGCGCGGCGATGGTCTCCGCCCGCGCGTGATCGAGCACGCCGTGGACGGTGATGGTGACAGAGTCGGCAGTCATGGGGTCGCCCCTTTGGCGCGGATCAGCAGGCAGACAGGCGTGGAACAGGAGGGAGCAGGAGACGTGATCACAGAACGGTCTCCCCTTTGCCGAAATCCTCGACCACCAGCCGCAGGCTGTCGGGATCGAAGTCGATGCGACGGCCGAGGGTGCCGCCCACATGCTGGGCGATGAGCGGAACGCCGATGCGACGCAGGGCGGCATCGACCGCGGCGATGTTGCTGCCGCCGATGTCGCGGCAGCAATCGAGTGAATGCTCGAACATGCTGGCGCCACCCGCCATCTTGGCGCGCAGGCGCGAGCGTCCGGCCCCGTGCGCGAGCAAGCCCTCGAGCAGGCAGGCGACGGCGTGGTCCCCGTATTTCCCTGGGAGCGCGCCACGCGGCTTGCCGGCGGAATCCGGCAGCAGCACATGCGCCATCCCGGTCAGGCGGGTTTCGAGGTCATAGATCACCACGCCGATGCAGCTGCCGAGCACCGACTGGAGGCGGTTGGGCGGTCGGGTCAGGTGCACCTGACCGATCAGCACCTTGATCTCTTTCACGACTTTGGCCTCAGTGTTGAGCATGGTGGATCCCGCGCCGGATCACGGCGAGAGCCTGGGGAGCAGGGATGAACACCAGGCGGATCCTGGGCCCCGAGCCGACGCAGGCCAGGCGCGCGGTGACCACCACCGCCTCGTCCGACTCCTCGGCGGATTCCAGCAGCAGGCTGGCCCAGGCGGAGGTGCCGAGCGCCACCAGCACGGATGGCGCATAGGGCACCGCGCTCAGGCCGAGGTGGCCGGCCAAACTGTTCATCAGGGATGAAAACAACACGTTCGCGGTTTCCTGGAGCATCGAACGCTCCATGTCACCGATGTCCTCTGCGCGGTCGCCGGGCGGCAGGGTGCCGCCCAGGCAGGTCACCAGCGCGAGCGCATCGCAATAGGCGAGCTGGACCGCGGCGTTGCCCGGCAGTTCGCCTTTCACCCGCGAGGCGAGCGTGATGGTGGCATCGTTGCCATCGGTGGCCTCTTCTGGAATCAGATCGAGGCGGAGAACCTCGACCGTGCTGAGCTCGATGCGCACCTCGCGGTGCAGCCACCTGGACAGCGTCGAGCCGGCGTTTTCGGCGCCTCGGCGGGTGATGATGGAGAATTCGTCGAGGACGGCCTGGTCGATCATGTCACGCTCCCCAGTGCTGGCGCAGGTACCCGTTTGACGCGACTGAGCTCATGGATGCCGTGGACGTCGAGGATCAGCGCGATGCCCCCGTCACCCAGGACGGTGGCGCCGCTCAGCCCGCGCACGTGGGCGAACTCCTGGCCCATCGGCTTGACCACGATCTCCTCGTCGCCGATCACCTGGTCGACGGCGATGGCCAGCGTCTCGCTGCCGCCCTTGGTGATCACCGCCCGCACCGTGTCGCGGGCGCCGGTCAACGGGCAGATCCCCACCACCCGGTTGAGGTCGAGGAGCGAGATCACCTGATCGCGCAGGAAGATCACCCGGCCCTTGCCTTCGACCGTGCGGACCTCCTGCTGTTGGACCTCGACGATCTCACGCACGCTGTCGAGCGGAAAGGCGAAGCGCGCCTCGCCCACCCGCACCAGCAGCGAATCGATCATCGCCAGGGTCAGCGGCAGAGCGATGGTGAAGGTCGCGCCCTTGCCCGGTTCCGAGGTGATCTCGACCTTGCCCTTGAGGGCGGTGATCTTGCTTTTGACGATGTCCATCCCGACCCCACGGCCGGAGATGTTGGTGACCTGGGCGGCAGTGGAGAACCCCGGCAGGAAGATGAACTGGTAGACCTCGGCCGCCGGCATGCGGTTGGCCGCCTCGGCGGTGACCAGGCCACGCTCGATGGCTTTGGCGCGGATCTTCTCCATCACCAGGCCGCGACCGTCGTCGCGCACGCGGATGCAGATCATCCCACCCTGATGGAAGGCCTCGAGGTGGACGGTGCCGCAGCGGGGTTTTCCGGCGGCTTCGCGTTCTTCCGGCGACTCCAGGCCATGGTCGACGCCGTTGCGGATCAGGTGGGTCAGCGGATCGCCGATCTCGTCGATCAGCTTCTTGTCCAACTCGGTGCCCTCGCCGAAGGTCACCAGCTTGGCTTCGTGTCCACGTTCCTTGCAGAGATCGCGCACCAGGCGGTGGAAGCGCTGGAAAAGCGGACCGATCGGGACCATGCGCGCCTGCATCACGCTGTTCTGCATGGCGCTGGTGTGGCGATGCAGATCGAGCGTGGTGTCGCGCGTGCGACGGATCTCGTCCTGCGCCCGCCGCAACGCCTGGATGCCGGTGGCCACCCGGCCCCCGGCCAGGTCCGCAGCCTGCGCCACGAGGTTTTCCAACACCCGCAGATCGACGCCGTCGAGCAGACGGACCATGGTGTCGACCTGCTGCGTCAGCCGCGCCTTGGTGATCACCAGTTCGCCGGCGGTGTTGAGCAGATGATCGAGCCGGGCGGTATCGACCCGCACCGTGTCGACGGCGGCGGCACTCGCCTGACGGGTCTCGACATTGGCGGAGGCGGCCGCTGCCGCATGTTCCTGGCTGACGACGATGGGATCGAGCGACCAGTCACGCACGTGGTCGCAGGTGATGGCTTCGACCAGGAGCTTCAGCGGCAGGGTCGAGGCGAACAACGCGAACAAGGGCGGCGGATCCGGCAGCCCGCGTTCCAATTCGGTGAGGGTCGGACGCGACATCGCGATGGTCGCGACCTTGCTGAGATTGCTGAGGACCATGCCCAGGCGCAGGTCGGCCAACGGCGCCTGCGCGGCGAGCACCAGGCGCAACTTCCACAGTTGCTTGCCGCCGGCGCTGGAGCGTGCGGCAGCGATCTCGGACTCGTTCGGGTGCCATGCCGGCAGGACCGAGCGCTCGGCGATCAGGCCTGCCAGATGGCGGCCCAGGGCAGCATCGAGCGCGGTGGTGTCCGGCGATGCGGTCTCATGTTTCTCGACCCGATCGGTGCAGACCTGGAGCACATCCTTGGTGGCGAAGAGGCTGGCGATGATTTCGGGATCGAGCCGCACCCGCCCATCGCGCACCGCTGCGAGCAGGCTCTCACCCTGATGCGCGAGGCGCGCGATCTCGTCCAGCCCCATGGTGGCGCTCGCACCCTTGAGCGAATGCAGGTGACGGAACACGCAATCGACGTGGGCCGCTTCGGCGGGCGAGCGCTCGAGGTCGAGCAACCCCGCGTCCAGTTCTGCCAGGGTCTCGCGCGTGGTGCTCAGCCACAACGGCAGGTGCTGCTGGGACTCCGCCTTGACGATCAACTGTTCGTGGCGCTTGACCGCGCTGGCGGGATCCCGGCCGATGCGCACTTCGCGCGCTGGCGCGCCGCCTGGCTGCAGGATCCAGGCCGAACCGTGCGGCACGTCCAGGTTGGCGAGCATCGCATCGACCTCGCCGCTGACGAAGGCGAACACGCCGATCTGCAGACCGTACTCCCGCAGCGGCGCCCACAATTCCTCCGGGCCGCCCACCAGGTGCAGGATGCGATGGACGCGCACGGTGCTGCGCAGCGCCGCCATGGCGGCGACCGGACCCTTGGCGAACTGCAGGAGATCGGCGGCGTCGAAACGCAGGGCCACCGCCTGGGCGCCGTCGCCGCTGGCGAACAGCGCCTCGCAGACGTCGTCCTCCGTGAGCCGGCCGCGCAGCCATTCCGGCAGCAGTCCCAGGTGCTGTTCGCTCGGATCATCGACCGCGCTCGCGCTCACCACGGGTGTCGGCACGGGCACGGCCACCGGAGACGGCATGGGCGTCGTCGCCACCGCCTGGCCACTCAGGGCTGCGGTCAGCAGCGCCATCACCGGTGCGGTGTCGACGTGTCCGGTGGCACCGCCGGCGACTTCCGCCAGCAGGGATCCGACCACATCGAAGGATTGGAACAACGCTTCCACCACCGGATTGGTGAAGGTGAGTTTGCCGTGGCGCACCTGATCGAGCACCGACTCCATGCGGTGGGTGACGCCGGCGATATCGGTGAGCTTGAGGAATCCCGCGGCGCCCTTCAGCGAATGCGCGGCGCGGAACATCTCGGCCACGACCTCCTGGCCGACCTTGCCCTGTTCGATCGCCAGCAGGCGTTCATTGAGGGTCTCGATGTGTTTGCCCGCTTCATCGAGGAAGCCGGTGACGGTGTCCTGATCGAGACCGAACTCATGTGCGCTCATGTCAGCGTTTCCTGTAGATGGTCGGCTGGACGTAATCGAACAGTCCGGGAGCGTCGTTGAGGGTCTCGGCGCCACCGAGGATCAGCCAGCTTCCAGGGCGCAGCCGCGTGCTGATGTGGCCCAGGACCGTGTGTTTGCTCGCGGCATCGAAGTAGATCAGCACGTTGCGGAGCATGATCAGGTCGTATGGCGGGCCCTGCACGGGCGCCTCCTGCAGGTTGTGGCTGCGGTAGGTGACCAGGGCGCGGATATCCGCCCGCACCTGGAACTGATCGGCGCTGCTGGTGGGAACAAAATAGTCCTTCAGGCACCTGGGCGTGAGCTTCTGCAAGGCGTAGGTGCCGTAGATCCCGGTCCTGGCCCGTGCGAGCACCTGGGTGTTGATGTCGGTCGCATCGATATGGATGCCATGGCCGCTCTTGGCGAGCGCCGCATGCAGCGCAATGGCGAGCGAGTAGGGTTCCTCGCCGGTGGAACTGGCGGCGCTCCAGACGCGGAAGCTCGCACCACGCGCCGCGCGCTGCCGCCATTCCGGCAGCATCTGGTCGAGCAGGTAATCCCAGTGCTGCTTGTGGCGGAAGAAGAAGGTCTCGTTGGTGGTCAGCGCTTCCAGCAGGCGCTGCAGTTCATCGGCGTGCCCCTCGGCGGTGGCGAAGGCGTAGTACTCGCGGTAGGAGCCCAGGCCCAGGGCATCGAGACGTTTGCGCAGGCGGCCCTGGACCAGGTTCTGTTTCACGTCCGGCAGGCGGATGCCCGCCTCGCGGTACATCAGCTCCTGGAACAATTTCAGTTCGCTGCCGCTCAACGCCAGTTCGGCCTGAGGAGAGGCTGACGAGGCGCGGCGCGCAGGGGTGGTACTGATCATGGGTGGGATCCAGGAGGTGGCTCGTGCGGGCCGGCGAGGAATCATGCAGTGCGTTCGTCATGCCAACCCCGACGCGCGCACCGGCCATTGTCACCACCGGACTTGCGTGGCCGTGCGAACATCGTTGCCCAAGGGTTGGGGCATCTGCCCCACGCATTGGGGCAGGTGTGGGCGGCGCATCACCGCCCACGGGACAGGGGCTCATTCGTGATAGAGCGCTTTGCCGTTGGCACCGCTCATCGCGGCGTCTCCATCCGCCACCTGGACGGTGACCGTCTTCCGCTTCAGCGGCGCGGCGTTCTGGGTGGTGCGCAGCCCCGCCTTCACCGTCTTGCGGCCTTGGCTTTCGGGTGCCACCGGCGCGCTGGCCTTCACCGGTGGGCGGGTGGACCCGCTCGCATCATCGAGTTGGAAACGACCGACCAGTTCCTGCAGGCGCTGCGCCTGGGCCGACAACTCCTCGGCGCTGGCGGCCATCTCCTCGGCGCTGGCGGAGTTCTCTTCGGTGACCGCGGAGATGCCCTCGATGTTCTTCGCCACTTCCTTGGCCGTCAGCGCCTGTTCCGCCGTTGCCGAACTGATACCGGACATGCCGGCGGTGGTGCGCGTGATGCCGTCGACGATGGCCTTGAGCGATTGGCCGACGTCCTGCGAGAGGGTGGCGCCCTCGCCCACGCGTTTCCCGCTCTGCTCGATCAACTGGGCGATCTCCTGCGCGGCACCGCTCGAACGTTCCGCGAGCTTGCGCACTTCATCAGCCACCACCGCGAAGCCCAGCCCGTGTTCGCCGGCACTCGCCGCCTCGATCGCGGCATTGAGCGCCAGCAGGTTGGTCTGGTTGGCGATCTGGTTGATCACGCCGATGATCTTGGCGATCTGGGTCGAACTGTCGTTGATCGCCTTCATGCCGTCGATCGAACGCGCCACGATCTGGCTGCCGCTTTCAGCGGTGGTGTTGGTCTGCTGGGCGAGGGCATTGGCGTCGATGGCGTTGGCGGCCACCGTTTCGATCGAGCGGGTCAGTTCCTGTACCGCCGCGCCGATCTCCTCGACGCTGCTGGCCTGGGTCTGGGCACCACTGCTGATGTTCTGCGCCGAGGCGGAGAGTTCCTCACCGCTGGCAGCGGTCTGATCGGCAGCCTCGCGGATCTCCGTCATCACGTCAGCGAGGGTGGCGACGGTCGAGTCGACCGCCTGGGCCATCTGGCCGATCTCGCCATTCTCCCGGATACCCGAACTCGCCGTCAGGTCGCCCTCGGCTACCCGTCCGAGCGTGATACAGAGCGAGGCGATGGGACGGAGGACGCGGCGAATGATGAGCAGGGAGAAGAAGATGGTGATGACGGCGCCGATGATGATGGCGGCCATGGTGATACCGGACCACACCTGCATGGCACCCTTGGCAGTCTCGACTTCAGCCGTGGTGCGCGCCGTCAAAGCGGTGAAGAATTGGCTGACCGGCTTCTTGATCTTCTCCAGTTCAGCGTGGTAGGCATCGTCATAGACGATGCGCAGGGCGAAATCCCGGGCCGTTTCGCCCTCACGGGCCTGATTCGGACCCGCGACCACCATGCCCTTGCCGATCGTCGCCATCGCCTGGACTTCGGTCGCGACCAGGGCGTTGGAATTCTTGATGCCTTCGTCGAGCAGTTTGAATTCCTCCTCGGAGAAACCCTGCTGACGCATCAGGTCCAGTTCGGAAATGGCCTTCCCTCGTCCCAGCTCGGGATCGGTGAAATCCGGCCGGGGAATCTTGCCTGAACTCCAATCCAGGGTGGCCATGTATTCCTGCTCGAAACGCGCCTCGCCCGTCGCCACATAGCACCGGCACAGTCGCGTCAGGTCCGCAGAGACCTGGCGAAATTCATCGGCCAGGACGTACGACAGGTACTGCCGATGACTGGAATGGCTCATCTGCTTGGAAGCCGTGCTGGTCCCCCAGATGGCGACGCTCGCCGCAGCGGTGACCAGCAGCGAGATGCCTGAGAGGAGCAGGACTTTGGTGCGCAGTTTCATGGCGAAGGAATTCCGGATGGTGGAAGGAGAGAGCGGGCTGCGGGCGGACGACTGGGCTGAGGTCCAATCGTCCGCGCTGCCGCGTCATTCGTGGTAGAGCGCCTGGCCGTTGGCGCCGCTCAGCGCGACCTCGCCGTCGGCTACCTGAACGGTGACGGTCTTGCGCTTCGACGGTGCCACCGTGCGGGTGGCGCTCACGCTAGTCTTCAGCGTGGTCTTGCCCGCCTGGGTCTTCCGCGCTACCGGCGCGCTGGCCTTCACCGCGGGGCGGGCGGATTCACCGGCCTCATCGAGCTGGAAGCGGCCGACGAGTTCCTGCAGGCGCTGCGCCTGGGCCGACAATTCCTCGGCGCTGGCGGCCATCTCTTCGGCACTGGCGGAGTTCTCCTCGGTGACCGCGGAGATGCCCTCGATGTTCTTCGCCACTTCCTTCGCCGTCAGCGCCTGTCCTGCAGTCGCCGAGCTGATGCCCGACATGCCTTCGCTGGTGCGGGTGATGCCTTCGACGATGGCCTTGAGCGATTGGCCGACGTCCTGCGACAAGGTCGCGCCCTCGCCCACCCGTTTGCCACTCTCCTCGATCAGGTGCGCGATCTCCTGCGCCGCACCGCTCGAACGTTCAGCGAGTTTGCGCACCTCGTCGGCGACCACCGCGAAGCCCAGCCCGTGCTCGCCGGCGCTGGCGGCCTCGATCGCGGCATTGAGCGCAAGCAGGTTGGTCTGGTTGGCGATCTGATTGATCACGCCGATGATCTTGGCGATCTGGGTCGAGCTGTCGTTGATCGCCTTCATGCCGTCGATCGACCGGGCCACGGTCTTGTTGCCGGTCTCGGCGGTGGTGCTGGTCTGCTGGGCGATGCGGTTGGCATCCGTGGCGTTGGCGGCCACCGTTTCGATCGACCTGGTCAGTTCCTGCACCGATGCGCCGATCTCTTCCACGCTGCTGGCCTGGGTCTGGGCGCCGCTGCTGATGTTCTGCGCGGAGGCGGAGAGTTCCTCGCCGCTGGCAGCGGTCTGGTCGGCCGACTCGCGGATCTCGCTCATGACGGAGTGCAGGCGTTCCACCGTCTCGTTGAGGGCGGTGGCCATGTCGCCCACCTCGTCCCGGGTGGTGACCGCGACGCGCACGGTCAGATCGCCTTCGGCGACCAGGCGCATCGCGTTGGTGACCACCTGGACCGGGCGGGCGATGCCGCGGGCCACCATCCAGCCGAGTCCCAGTCCGATCGCGAGGGCGGAGATGGAGGCGATGACGATCGCCCACAAGGCGCCGGTGGCGATGGCGGCTGAGGTTGCGCTCGCCTGGGCGGCGCCTTCCTCGTTGATCGCGGTGATGCGTTCGATCGCCTTCTGGCAGGCGTTGTAACAAGCACCGAGCTCGCCCTTGAGCAGAGCGACGGCTTCATCTTTCTTCCCTTCACGGCGCAAGGCGATGAACCGCGGCAGCTCGGCGAGCATGGCCTTCCAGTCGACTTCGTATTGTTTCCATAGGACAGCCTCTTCATCGGTCTGGGGGATCGGCGCATAGATCGCCTCGGCCTTGGCCAAGCCCTCGAGGCTGGACGCGAGCTTCTTGTCGACGATCTCCCATTCGGCAGCGCCCTCGACCATCAGGTATTCGTATTGGCGCCGACGGTAGTCCTTCATGTGCCCGGACATCGTCAGGACGCTCGACACCGAGGGCAGCCAGCGGTCGGTTATTTCGGATGATTCGTGGGTGACCGCCTGCAGGCGGCTGAGCGAGAACAGGCTGACGGCGAGCAGGAGGCCCAGGACCAGCCCGATGGCGAGCAGGATCTTGGTCGAGATGTGACGAATGGCGAGGTTCATGACGTTCCTTGGGTTGCTGTGTTAATTGAGGTGTTTAAGGGTGAGGGGGAGTTACGGGCTGGCGCGAAGCAGTTGCGACTTCTCGTCCGTATGCAGCACCTTGTCGATATCGAGCAGCAGCTGCATGCGGTCATCGAGCTTGGCCACCCCGATCAGGTAATCACCAGCGACGCAGGCGATGGTTTCCGGCGGCGGTTGGATGTTGGCCTTGGGGATCTTCATCACGCGGGACACCGCGTCGACGATCATGCCGATGATGCGCCCTTCGAGGCGCGTGACGATGATGCGCGTGTGTTCGGTGATGTCGTTGTTGCCGACCTCGAAACGTTTGCGCAGGTCGAGCACCGGGATCACCGTGCCACGCAGGTTGATGATGCCTTCGATATAGTGCGGCATCTGCGGCACCTTGGTGATGCCTTCGACCAGGATGATCTCCTTCACCTTGGTGATCTCGATGGCGTAGTCCTCGACGCCCAGGCGGAACGATACCACCTGGAGGTAGTCCTGCATCTTGAGCTGCATGCGGGATTTGTCGGCGGTGCTCTCGCTGGCTTTGCTGGGGTTCATCGGCTGGTCCTCATGGGATGTGGCGAAAAGGTGTGAAAAAGTTGATGAAATGGTGGGGGACGGCGGTGACTACGGGGCGTATTCTTTGACCAGCAGCACGACATTGCCGCGCTGGTTGAACTCGACGCGGGTCATCTTGGCCTGCACCATGGCCAGTCCGAAACCGCCACAGCGTTTGCCCAGGCGGTCGCGTTCTTCGCTGACACGCAGGGGATCGAAGGGTTCGAACAGGCGGTGGGTATCGAAGCCGCTGCCTTCGTCGGCGATCTTCACCATCACCCGGTCGGGCATGATCAGGGTCGAGACCCGGACCTTCAGGTGGGGAGCGAAGCGGTTGCCCCATTCGATGCCGTTCATCGCCATTTCGCGGATGCACCACACCAGATCATCGAGCACCGCTTCCGGCAGCGGTTGGCGGCCGATGGCCTGCAGGTAACGCGTCAGCAGCTCGACCGCGGTGGTCGATGACGAGATCACGAAGTCGAACCACTCGTTGCCGAGGTTGTCGAAGGCGACGAGGTCGCGGTCGGGGTCGAACTGCAGGGCGACCATCACCGCCCGTTCCAGTTCACGCAGGTCGACCGGCTTGGTCAGGATGCCGGCGGGATTGAGGTCGAAACACTGGCGGGCCGACTGGTCGACGTCATTGCCGCTGATCACCAGCACCGGCAGGTGTGGATGATGCCGGCGGATCTCGCGGAAAACCGTCTGCCCAGGGGCATCAGGAAGCACCAGATCGAGGATCACCAGGTCTGGTTTCTGCTCGACGATCTGCGGCAAGGCGTCGGCGGCGAGACCACATTCCGCCGTGGCCATGCCCAGGGCCTGCAAGGCCCCGGCGATGGTCGAGCGCACCGCCCAGTCGTCCTCGATGTGCAGCACACGTTTGCCGGCCAGCGCCACCAGCCGCCGCTGGTGATGGGCGGGGCGGGGCCGCAGCGCCAGCAGGGAGATGTCATCGCTGAAGGAGTGCAGCGGCGCAGCGCTGGTCGCCAGGTCGAGGGCGCTGGTGAGCAGCTCTTTGAGCTCGCCATCCGGCGCGCGCAGGTGCGAGCGGGATGGCTCGCCCGCGTGGGCGGCGATGCCGGCGAGGTCGTCGCTCAGACCGTCGGTATAGGCGAGCAGGACTTCGTCGACCGCCAGCACGGTGCTTTCCAGTTTGCGGATGGATTGGCTGAGCGTCCCGAGCGCGCCACCGCTGGCGTCGAGGACGCGTTGGCCGCCACCAGCGGAGCAGACCAGCGGGGCGGGATGGCCGGCCGACGCATAGGTCAGGCTGCGGGTGGCTTCCTCGTAACAGGCGCAGAAGGCGGTGGCGTAGTACTCACCAGGGAACAGATCCCGCATCACCGCATCGGCACGTGCCAACACGTCGACCGGGGACAGGCCGATCTCGAGCGAACTCAGCCAGGTCTTGAGCGCGATGCCCCCGAAGGCCGCCGGCGTGCCGTGACCACTGACGTCGGCGACGAAGACCAGGGCTTTGCCGGCGCCATAGGGACGCACATCCATGTAATCGCCACCGAGCCCAGCCTGCGGCAGGTGTCGGATCGCCACATCGGTCTGGTGCAGCCAGGAGAAATCGGCTGGAAAGATGCGTTGGTGCAGGCGACGGGCGAACATCCGCTCGCGCGTCATGGTCTCACGCAGGCTGCGTTCCTGACCGAGGCTGACCGCCAGGCGATGGATCTTGGTGCGGTCGGCGCGGCTGGCCGCCACCTGTTCGACCAGCAGGCGGAGTTCGTTCAGCTTGATCGGCTTGCGCAGGAGACCGGCGGCACCCTCCTCGATGGCGTGGCGGAGGTCGGTGATCTGCGATTGGCCGGTCATCAGGACGATGTCGATGTCGGGATAACGCTGGCGGACCTGGCGCAGGAGCTGGACGCCGTCCCTGCCCGGCATGCACACATCGCTGATCAAGAGGTCGATGGCGCCGTCGCGATTGCCGATGGTCGAGGTCGCCTGCATGAAATCGGATTTGGTCTCGACCACATGGCCGCAGCGGGTCAGGAAGGGCGCGACGGTATCGAGGATCAACGGTTCGTCATCGACGAGCAGGATGCGCATGCTGGTGCCCCGTGGGTGGTGCGAGCTCATTGCATGCTGCGTGCCAGCCGCTCCCGGGTGGAGCAGAGGCGCGAGGACAGGTGCTTACGACGAACGGCCGGCGGCGTGTCGCGGGTCAACCCCAACTCGTGGCGTGACCGCCCCAGCTCTTGGGGGTGGCGGCGCCCCGATGGAAACGGCTCGGCGGCATGGCGTGTGGGGAGCGGAAACTAATCAAACCGCAGACGCCGCAGAGGGCGCAGAGGGGTGACCTCTCAGCTCTGCGACCTCTGCGGCCTCTGCGGTTTGAACTGCTTTTCTTATCACAGAAGTGATCAGGCCTGATGGTCGCAGCCGAAACCTCGCACCCCTCACTCGATGACCGACCAATCAGGGCGAATCAGCCTAATCTTAGGGCGACATCGCCGGTGGACTCCGCGCAGAGCGGAAACAGCAGGCGGAAGGTCGAGCCCTGCCCAGGACGCGAATCGAGCAACAGGTGGCCATGATGCGCCGTGACGCATCCCACCACCGCGGCGAGGCCGAGTCCGGTGCCCTTGCCCTCCGGCTTGGTGGTGAAGAACGGTTCGAAGATGCGGTCCTGGAGCTCGACCGGGATCCCATCGCCGTCATCGCGGACGGTGATGGCGGCGAAGCTGCCCCGGACCTCCTTCGCGCAGACCCGGCAATGCCCTTCGACGACCTGCTCCTGCGCCACCGTCACCAGCAGCGAGCCGTGCCCTGGGATGCCGTCGCGGGCATTGACGCAGAGGTTCATCACCGCGTTCTGCAACTGTTCGCGATTGCCACGCACCATCAGCGGGCAAGTGCCGGTGGCGATCACCAGGCTGATGCGGGTGCCCAGCAGGCTCCGCAGCAGCGATTCCAGTTCCTTCACGGTAGTGCTCAGTGGCAGCGACCCCATGGTCACTTCGCGCCGGCGGGCGAAGGTCAGCAGATCACGCACCAGCCCGGTCGCGGTCAGCGCCGCGAGGTTGATGTTCCCCAGGCGGCGGAGGGTCTTCTCCTCGGCGCCCACGTGCATGCGCAGCAGCTCGATATTGCCCAGGATGACCGTCAGGTGGTTGTTGAAGTCGTGCGCCAGACCGCCGGCGAGATGGCCGAGGGACTCGAGCTTTTCGCTCTGGGCGAGGCGCGCGCGCAGTTGGTGATCGGCGGTGACATCCCAGACCAGGCCGATGATGCGCAGCGCGCGGTCGGCCGCGTCCGTATCCATACGCCCACGAATACGGATGCGGCGTCGTTCACCGGCCTGCTGCCACCATCCTTCCAGATCGAAGGTCTGATGATGACTCAGTGCGCGGGTCG
Organism: Planctomycetota bacterium; assembly: GCA_031425255.1. GTDB lineage: Bacteria > Planctomycetota > UBA11346 > UBA11346 > UBA11346 > BOG-1363. The sequence goes on along the minus strand of JANPIY010000740.1, from coordinate 1,429 downwards.
AGATGGCGGTGAGCGCGCTGCGATCTTCCACTGAGAAACCAGCGACCAGGGCCTGCCAACCGCCGACCAGCGATGGCTGGTCGAGGCCGAGGATGTGTTGTGCCCGTTGATCGAACTGGATGAGGTCGTGCGCACCCTCGACGACCCAGGTGCCGATACCGGCGGCGTTCAGCGCCAATTCGAGGCGCACCTGGCGGTCTTCGGCCACCTGCTCGGCGACCAGTCGCTGCCGTTGCTCGACCACCACCTCGGTCTGCAGCCGGGCATTGGCGAGGGCGAGATCCTGGCGCAGCCGCGCGAGGGTGAGATGGGTGGCGACGCGGGCGACGACCTCGTCGGCATGGAACGGCTTGGCGATGAAATCGATCCCGCCATCGCTGAAGGCCTGGATCCGTTCGGCGGAATCCTGGCTGGCGCTGAGGAACAACACGGGGATCCGCGCGGTCAGCACATCGTCGCGCAGCTGCCGACAGACCTCGAAGCCATCCATCTCGGGCATGCGGATGTCGAGCAGGATGAGGTCAGGATGGCGCGCCCGCACCGAACGCAGGGCGTGGGCGCCGCTGGGCGCCAAGCGGACGGTCAATCCCTGGCCACGCAGGATGGCGCTGAGGACCTGGAGATTCTCAGGCGTATCGTCGACGATCAGCACTTCACCGGTCATGGCGGGTCCATTGCGGCGGAGTTCACCAGCGGCATGCCGGACCCGTCACCAGCGGCCCTGAGCGCATCGCGGTCCAAGAGGCGATGTGCGTCCTGACAGCCGTTTAGGACGAGCGACGGGAAGCAGCACCCCAACACTCGGGGCGACGCTCCACGATTTGGGGCGGTCGACCACGCGTCACGGACCACTCACGGCGGGCAGAGCTGCTCGGTGGCGTCACGCCGACAGGCAGTGTTTGGTGATGCGCCAGCGCAGGGCCTCGTAGGAGATCCCGAGTTCCTTGGCCGCCAGGCGGCGGTTCCAGCGCAGGCGGACCAAGGCCTCGAGCGTCGCTTGCGCTTCGGGATCGGAGGCGCCCGGGGTGTCCACCGCTGGCACGGCACTGGTCTGCAGCGGCGTCGGCGTATCCCGCCTGGCCTTGGGGAGAGCCAGCAGGTCCGGCGTGATCACTGGGCCGTCGCAGAGCATCACCGCGCGTTCGATGAGGTTGCGCAGCTCCCGCACATTGCCTGGGAACTGGTAGAGGGCGAAGGCCGCCAGGACTCCCTGGGCGAAACGCAGGTCCGGGAGGTGTCGGCGCGCGGCGAAATGGCGGAGGAAATGTTCGGCCAACAAGGGGATGTCGCTGGCGCGTTCGCGCAGCGGCGGCAAGCGCAGTTGATAGGTGTTCAGGCGGTAGAGCAGGTCGCGACGGAAACCGCCGTCGGCGACCATCTGTTCGAGATCCTGGTTAGTCGCCGCGATCACGGTCACCGCCACCGCCTG
>JANPIY010000739.1:0-1866 GCA_031425255.1 Planctomycetota bacterium | reverse complement strand
CGCCCAGCGCGGGTTACGACCAGGCCATTGTGGGCTTCACGCGAAACCCGCAATCGAAGCTGTCATTTTACTTCAGCGTTGCTCCAACTATGGTCGGTGCCCGTCGCAAGTGGCGTTCGTATAACATTTACTACGGCCCGGCGAGCGGCACGGGTGGCGGCAAGGCCAACGACCCGCGCTATTACACTTACTTTAAGTCGGATATAGGTGGTACCCCGCTATCCCCACTGGCGCAACTCAATGGTGCCGGCACGGTGGCTTCCGCTGCGCTCAACAATTTGAGCTACGTGCAGGACGGCATCGGCCTGGGTACCCGGCTGGAGTTTGAAAGCCGCCTGGCTCCACTGCGGGCGCTTAGGAATGTGGCCATCAACCGGGCCGAGCTGTTTGTGCCGGTGAAGCCCTTTGCCACGGCCTTGTGGCCGAACGTGAATGGCTTGTTTCTGCTGGAAGTAAACCAGAGCAACCGGGTGCTGCAACGCATCAGCGGCCTGACCTCGGTAGAGCGCATTGTGCAGCGGAGCGGCTCTTTGCAAACCGGGGCAAATAACGAGGCGCTGGCCTTGCTCTACGATGCCAAAACCGCCGCGCCCTACTTTAGCGTCGATATCACCAACTACCAGCAAGCTTACCTTAGCAACCAGCTCGATGGGCCGCTGCCGGCGGCCCTGGTGCTGCTCCCCACCGTGCGTCGCTCCCAAAACCTGACCCTGAACCGCACGGTGCTGGATGCCGGCGGCGCGGGCCGGACACCCCGCCTGCGGGTGTACTACTCGGAGCTACGTTGATTTAGTGACTGATTATTAGTGACTAATGACTAATTATTAGTGACTAATGATTCTCATTGAATTGGGAGGAAGGGCTGGGTTACTTTGTGTTCGTAAAAATAAAATACCTGGGCTGCTCTGCGGTCCGTTGCCACTCGGTAGAACTGGAGGCTCATCGTCAAAGGATAGTCATTAGTCATTCGCCGTTAGTCATTAACCTCATCTAACCATTTCCTGCCATGTGCGGCATTGTTGCGTACCTGGGCCATCGCGAGGCCTGCCCCATCATCCTCAAAGGCCTGCACCGGCTCGAATACCGGGGCTACGACTCGGCCGGCGTAGCGCTGCTCAATGGGGACCTGAACGTTTATAAAAAGAAGGGCAAAGTGGCCGAGCTGGAAGCCTTTCTGGCCGACAAGGACACCCACGCCAAGGTGGGCATGGGCCACACCCGCTGGGCCACTCACGGCGAGCCCAACGACGTGAACGCCCACCCGCACTACTCCACCTCGGAGCGCATTGCCATCATCCACAACGGCATTATTGAGAACTACGCGGCGCTGAAAAAGCACCTCGAAGGCCAGGGCCACGTTTTTCATTCTGACACCGACACCGAGGTGTTCGTGAATCTGATTGAGGAGATTCAAACCCAAAACAGCTGCTCGCTGGAAGAGGCCGTGCGCTTGGCCCTGCACGAAGTGGTGGGGGCTTACGCCATTGTGGTACTGAGCAAGGATGCGCCCGACCAGCTGATTGCGGCCCGCAAAGGCTCGCCGATGGTGATTGGCCTGGGTGAGGGCGAGTTTTTCATTGCCTCCGATGCCACGCCCATCATCGAATACACCAACGAGGTGGTGTATGTGAATGACTACGAAATTGCGGTCATTCGCAATGGTAAGCTGGAGATTCGCAGCAAGGAAGATGTGAGCCAGACGCCCTACATCCAAAAGCTGGAGCTGGAGCTGGAATCCATTGAGAAGGGTGGCTACCCGCACTTCATGCTGAAGGAGATTTTTGAGCAGCCCCGCTCCATTATGGATTCGATGCGCGGCCGCCTGGAGCTGGAAGCCGGCCACCTGAACATGGGCGGCATCCGGGC
>JANPIY010000738.1:0-18343 GCA_031425255.1 Planctomycetota bacterium | reverse complement strand
GATCCCGCCCATCCGCAGCCCGGTGCAACTCTACCAGCGGCTGTTCATCGAGGACACCGCCGCGGCCAAGCTGGCCGCGCGTGAACGGCTGAAGAACGATCGCAGCCTGCTCGACACCCTGCGGGGACAGAGCCGGAGCTTGGAGGGCGCGGTCGGCGCCAGCGATCGTCAGCAGCTCGACCAGTACTTCACCGCCATCCGCGACCTCGAGATGCGTTTGGCGGCGTCGGAGATCTGGGTCGACCGGCCCAAGCCCACGACCACGCAGGCCAAGCCGGAAGAGGTGAACGACAGCAGCCGCCTCATTACCCACAGCCGGGCGATGTTCAGCCTTGTGCGGTTGGCGCTTGAGACCGACTCCACGCGCGTCGTCAGCCTGATGATCAATCCGACCTCGACCACGCCGCGCGAGATCGCCGGCGTCAGCTCGAACGTCCACGAGATGACCCACCACGGCAACCGCGAGAACGTGGTGGCCGAACTGCGCAAGGTCGAGGAGGCCCAGTTCCGTGAACTCGCGGCCTTCCTCGCCGGTCTGCGCGCGGTGCCGCAGGGGACCGCGACCCTGCTCGACCGCACCGCCGTGCTCTACGGCACCAACATGGGCAGCGCCAACGCCCACTCGAACGACAACCTCCCGGTGCTGCTCGCGGGCGGCGGCTTCCGCCATGCCGGCCACCTGGCCTTCGACCGCCACCAGAATTATCCCTTGAGCAATCTCTACGTCACGCTGCTGCAGCGCCTTGGCATCAAAGCCGAGCAGTTCTCCAGCGGCACCGAGAGGTTCCGGGGGCTGGCCTTCTGAGGGGCGTGGACAAGGCGTCGGCAGACGCCGTGGAGCGCATTTCACCGGCCTTTCGTCCCGCCTCGTCTGCAACAGGTGTACGTGTTGACGACTGCAGTCTTGAGTAGCACGAATCGGCCACAAGATGCCCGGGCCTCAGGCATGAAAGGAATGTCGACATGCCCATCCCCCCGCGTCAACCCGAGCAGTCCGCCAAGGCGCGATACGGTGCGCACTTCGTCGCACCATCGCCCACGGCGCCCGCTGCCACGCCTCAGGATCAGACCCCGTCGGTCGGCGTGCCGGTCAACCCCTTCAGTCATGCCGTGTTGCCATCGGAGCAGTATCCCCTGCACTTCGATCTGCTGATGCGCGACCTCTATCACCGCGGCCTGGTGCCGGAGGATTTCCAGATCATCGCCGCCGACGAGGTCCGTCTGGACGAGGATGGTATGGATGTCGAATTCACCTTGCTGCGTCGCGGTACCGATCTCGTCCTGCGCCGCCGGGTCGATGTCCGCCATGGCCGCCTGATCTCCGTCCGCGAGTGCTAGGCTGAGAGCATCCACCAGCGGGTGATCAGGATGATTCTCACCAGCAGGTCGAGCGCGCCGCCATCCGCCAACTCAGACATACCACTGATGTGATGCGATCAACTTGGCCACCGCCGGTGGCACCAAGTCGATGATCGCTGCGCCGGCTGCCAGCCGTTCACGCACCAATGAACTCGAGATGTGCGGGAGCGCCGCCGGATGATCGTCGTAGCCCCGTCGCGGGACGGGGATGACTTCGATGAGCTGCGCCAGCTCCGCACCACGATGCCAGTTGGAGAGATCGCGCGCGGTATCGGTGCCGCCCAGCAGCAGCCATCGATGGTGCGGATGCCGGCGGCGCAGCAGTTCGATCAGATCGAAGGTGAAACCCGCGGGGTTGTCCTGTTCGTCGCCATGCACGTGGACGAAATCCAGGCCGGCGAACGCCGCCTCGCAGAGCTGCCAGCGCTGTTCCCACGCGGTCAGCGGTTTCGCATAGGCATGGCGGGCGACCGGCAGCACCCAGACCTCGTCCACCTGCGCCACGACGCGCGCATAACAAGCCGCCAGCACATGCCCCAGGTGGGGAGGATCGAACGAGCCGCCAAACAACGCGATGCGTTTGCCGCTCATCGGTCGGCCTTGGCTATTCGCTGTCGGCGCGCGACTTGAGCACCGCCATGAAGGCTTCCTGCGGCACTTCCACGTTGCCGATCATCTTCATGCGCTTCTTGCCCTCCTTCTGCTTTTCGAGGAGTTTGCGCTTACGCGAGACGTCGCCGCCGTAGCACTTGGCGGTGACGTTCTTGCCCACGCTCTTGATGGTTTCGCGCGCGACGACCCGGCTGCCGATGGTGGCCTGGAGGGCGACTTCGAAGAGATGCTTGGGAATCTCTTCCTTGAGCGCCTTGATGATCATCCGCCCGCGGTACTCGGAATTGGAGCGGTGGCAGATGAACGCCAGCGCATCACAGGGATTGTTGTGCACCAGGATGTCGACGCGCACCAGGTCGGCGACCTGGTAGCCGCAGAACTCGTAATCCATGGTGCCATAGCCCTGGGTCACCGACTTGAGGCGATCGAAGAGGTCGTAGATCACCTCGGCGAGCGGCATCTTGTAGGTCAGCACGCAGCGCTGGGTGCCGAGGTACTCCTGCTTGAGGAACTCGCCGCGCCGATCGCTGACCAGCGACATCACCGGACCGATCTTGTCGGCGGGCAGCATGAAGTGGATGTTCACCAGTGGCTCTTCGATCGACTCGTACCCATCGCGCGGCAGCTCGCCGGGCGTGGTGATCTCGATCGAGCGCGGCATGAGCGTGCCGTCCTTCTCGTAGAGTGGCGCGGCGGTGGCAGCGCGCAGATTGACCACGTAGGTCACCGTCGGCGCGGTCTGCACCATATCGAGATCGTGCTCACGCTCGAGGCGCTCCTGGCAGATCTCCATGTGCAGCATGCCGAGGAAGCCGCAGCGGAAGCCATGGCCGAGGGCACCGCCCGATTCCGGCGCCCAGCGGAAGGAGGCGTCGTTGAGCGAGAATTTCTCGACCGCCTCGCGCAACTGGTCGTAGGTGGTCTCGCCCGAGGGATACAGGCCGCAATAGACCATCGGCTTCATCTCGCGGAAGCCGGCCAGGGGCTCGGCCTGGTTCTCCTCGAGCGTGATGGTGTCACCGACCTTGACGTCGGTGAGGGCCTTGATCGCGGCGCAGATGTAACCGACTTCGCCGGCCTCAAGGCCATCCGCCGATGGCGTCATGCGCGGTTTGAGGCGGCCGATGTCGCTGATCTCGTAGGTCTTGGTCGAGCGGATCAGGCGGATGGTGTCGCCCTTCTTCAGGCGGCCGTTCTTGACCCGGGCATAGAGGATGATGCCGCGGTAGTCGTCGTAGATGGCGTCGAAGATCAGCGCCTGCGTCGGTGCCGCGCGGTCGCCGACCGGCGAGGGGATGCGCTCGACCACCGCCGTGAGGATGTCCTGGATGCCGATACCCTGTTTGGCGCTGGCGCGGATGGCCATGCTGGCGTCGAGTGCGAGCGATTCCTCGATCTCGGCGCAGACCCGGTCGGGCTGGGCGCTGGGCAGGTCGATCTTGTTCAGCGTGGGGATGACGGTGAGGTTCAGCTCGCAGGACAGCAGGTAGTTGGCCACGGTCTGGGCCTGGACGCCCTGCGAGGCGTCGACCACCAGCAGGCACCCTTCACAAGCCTGCAGCGAGCGCGAGACCTCGTAGCTGAAGTCGACGTGCCCTGGGGTGTCGATGAGGTTGAGTTGGTAGGTCAGGCCGTCCTTGTGGAGGTACGACAGGCTGACGGCCTTGGCCTTGATGGTGATCCCGCGCTCGCGCTCCAGATCCATGCTGTCGAGGACTTCGAGTTCCTTGTCCTCCTTCGCCTTCATGGCACCGGTGGCCTGCAGCAGTCGCTCGGCCAGGGTCGACTTGCCGTGATCGATGTGGGCGATGATGCAGAAGTTGCGGATGAGGTGCTGGGGGTGCGGCATGGGAGGGGCGAGAGCCTAGGACCCACCCCCGCAACACAATGCGGACATCATGGAGGTCCTCCTCGATAGCCGCAGAGACGCAGAGGCAAGAAGAGCGCCGCAGAGAAGAACCCTACCAGTTTGCCTCTGCGGCCCTCTTCGTACCTCTGCGTCTCTGCGGCTACCAGAGGTCCGGGCTGTGGGCCGCCCGACCCTACTCCCGCGCGCCGTGTTTCTTGGCGGTGGCGATCCAGCGGTCGGCGAGATGCTCGGGGTCGCTGCCGAGCCCGCGCGCCAGGTGCAGGGCCAGGGCCATCATCAGACCTGAAGCCTCACGCAGTCCTTCGTGGGTGCCGCGGCTGGCGAACGCTGCCTGTGACGCGCTCTGCAGCTGGTCGTGGTGCGCGGCAGCGAAGGCGGCGGGGTCGGCGCGCAGGTGGTCGAGCGCGGGAAGGGTCAGGCGGTCCAGCCACTCCGCTGGGATGCGGGCGGCGCGTTCCTTGGGATGGGCACGGCCCAGCTCCCGCCACTGGCGCAGGGTCGCCTTGTCGCCGCTGGCGGCCAGTCCGCTTTCGAGCAACAGCACGAAGGCGCCATCGGCGAGCTGCTGCATCAGTTCCAGGTAGGCGTCCTGTGCAGCCTCGCCCGGGCCGACCGCCTGGCCGTCGAGGTAGTCGGCAACGCTCAGGTGCGGCAGGTCGACGACCTCGGCGCAACCGGTGAGGCAGGGGAAGCGTTCGCCGTCGTGGATGTATTGCACCTCCTTGCCGCGGATCTGCCGCCCGAGTGGATAGAGGCGGCAGGCGAGTGGGCGCCCCGGGTGGACGCTGCAACCCGCTCCAGGCACGAACTGGCTGCACGCGGGCAGGCCCTTCCACCCTGGGGGACCGTCGAAGCGCAGGCGGATGCCGCCGAATTCGCAGAAGCGCTCGCGGAAGGTCCGCGCATCCACGCCCTTGGCGGCTGCCAGGGTGGCCAGCTCCCATGGATTCAGCCAGACCATCTTGCCATGGCAGCAGGTGCCCGAACGCGAACAGGTCAGCGGCAGGCGCTCATCCATGGCTACCACAGTGATCGCGCTCATGGGGAGACCTCCGGCTCAAGGGTCCAGGGCAGGGGGTGCACACCCGTCGGGCGCTGCGGAGACGGAGTGGGATGTGGGCGATGGCGGAGGACGTGCATCGGTTGGTGCGGGAAATTACCAGGGTCAGCGGCTTAAGCTTGCCGTTTGCCGGCGGTGGATCGCATTCCCGCCGCTTCCTCCGGCACCATGAGCCCCTGGTTGAGCGCCTGCGTTTCGTGGGCTATCCTCACCCAGACTTCATCGGATCCCTCTCCTGGAAGCAGTCTCGATGCCCGACCCCGCTGATGTCGACCTGCTGGCCGAGACCGACCCCCTGGGCAATCGCCGCATCCTCATCATCGACGACAATCCCAGCATTCACGACGACTACCGCAAGATCCTCGCGCCCGTCGCCACCGCCACCGACCTGGCCGATCTCGAAGCGGAGCTCTTCGGGACGCAGGCCAGCGCCACCGCCCCGCGCCCGGACTTCACCCTGACCGACGCCATGCAGGGCCAGGACGGTCATCGTCTGGTGGTGGAGGCGAAGCAGGCGGAACAACCCTTCGCCCTCGCCTTCATCGACATGCGTATGCCCCCTGGGTGGGATGGGATGTTGACCGCGACGCGCATCCTGGCCGCCGACCCGGATATCCAGGTGGTGATCTGCACCGCCTATTCCGACTACTCGTGGGACGACCTGGCGCAGAAGCTCGGCGCCACCGATCGCGTGCTGATCCTGAAGAAGCCTTTCGACAACGTCGAAGTCATGCAGTTGGCCATGGCGCTGTGCCGCAAGTGGTCGTTGTCGCGGCTGGTGCGCAGCCGCATGGAGATCCTCGAGTCGCTGGTGCAGAAGCGGGTCCACGAACTCGCCGCCAGCAATGTCCGCCTTTCCACCCTCATCCAGGTGTCCCCGGTGGGCATCTTCGTACTCGACAAGGAGGGTCGGGTCGCGAGCTGGAATCCGGCCGCAGAGCGCATCTTCGGCTGGGCCGCCGAGGAGGTGATCGGTCGGCTCCTGCCCAGCAGCATGCCCTCGCACCTGCGGGTGCTGATGCGCGCCGGCGCCGAACCGCCGCTCACCGACGAGCGGCAGGGCACCGACCTGCATGTGAAGCGCAAGGATGGCGTCGGCATCGAGGTCGCGACCTATACCGCGCAGGTCACCAGCCAGGACGGTGTGCCCGACGGTTACATCGTGGTGGTCGCCGACATCACCGCGCGCAAACAGATCGAGGACGAACTGCGTCGCGCCAAGATCGCGGCCGAAGCGGCGGCCCACGCCAAGTCGGACTTCCTCGCCACCATGAGCCATGAGATCCGAACGCCGATGAACGGCGTGATGGGCATGGCCGAACTGCTGCTGACGACGCAGCTGGATGCCGAACAGCGCGACTTCACCCAGACCATCTACCAATCCGGGGAAGCGCTGCTGGCGATCATCAACGACATCCTCGACTTCTCCAAGATCGAGGCCGGCATGTTGTCGCTCGATCCGATCCCCTTCGATCTGCGGACCGCGGTGAGCAGCGTCGTCGAGCTCCTGGCCTCCCGCGCCGAAGCCAAGGGCATCGAGCTGATCTACCGCTGCGCACCCGACCTGCCCAGCGCGGTCATCGGCGACGCCGGCCGCATCCGTCAGGTGCTCACCAACCTGGTCGGCAATGCGGTGAAATTCACCCTCCAGGGGCATGTGTTCGTCGAGGTCATGCCGCGCGAGATCGGCAACGGGCGCCCGGGCATCCGCATGGCGGTCCATGATACCGGCATCGGCATCCCGGCGGACAAGCAGCGCCTGCTCTTTCAGAAGTTCACCCAGGCGGATTCCAGCACCACCCGCCAGTTCGGCGGCACCGGGCTGGGGTTGGCCATCTCCAAGCAGCTGGCTGAATTGATGGGCGGCCAGATCACGGTCGAAAGCGTCAGCGGCCAGGGTTCGACCTTCATCGTCGATCTGCCCTTGGTCAGCGATCATCATCCCACCAGCATGCGTCTGCCGGTCATCGATCTCGCCGACCTGCGGGTGGTCATCGCCGAGGCCAATCCCATCGCCATGCGGGTCATGGAGGAGCAGCTGCGCAGCTGGCAGTGCCTGCCGGTGCCGGTTTCATCGGCGGACGAGGCGATCAGCGCGGTGGGGGCAGCGGTGGCGCAAGCGCAGGCGGTGATCTGCATCATCGACGCCCGCCTGCCGCATACCGACCCCTTCGCCTTCGCCCGTCAACTCCGCGCGCGCGTCGAGCTGGCGGCGGTGCCGCTGATCCTGCTGACCTCGATCGGCCAGCGCGGCGACAGCAAGAAGGCGACCGAGGCTGGCTTCAATGCCTACCTCACCAAACCCGTGCAGATGTCCGACCTGCGGGACGCCCTGGCCTCGTTGCGTGCGACCCCGGTCGGCGGCAGTGACCAGCTGGTCACGCGGCACAGCCTGGCCGAGGCCCGCGGACACACCTCCTCGGGCTCTCGCCGCCGCACGGCGGTGCAGATGGTCGCCAACCGTCCGGTCGCGCCGCGCATCCTGGTTGCCGAGGACAGCCCGGTGAACAGCCAGATCGTCAAGCGGACGCTGGAGCATCTCGGTTGCGAGGTGCTGATCGCCGTCACCGGCGGCGAGGCGGTCGCGATGTGCCTGGGCGGAAATTTCGATCTGGTGCTCATGGATTATCATCTGCCGGAGATGGATGGGGTGATCGCCACCCGCCTGATCCGCAACCGCGAACGTGATCGCCGCACGCCGATCCTGGCGATGAGTGCCAGCGTGATGGATCAGGATCGCGTGCTGTTCCAGGAGGCCGGGATGGATGGTTTCCTGGCCAAGCCGATGCGCCTCGACGAGCTCAAGACGGCGGTGGCCAGATGGACGGCCCCAGGGCTCCCGGCGCCAGCCGATAATCGCAGATGAGCATCTCGCTCAAGATCTGGCTCAGCATCAGCGCCATGCTGATCGGATATCTGATCACCGTCGCCGTGAATTCATTCCTTGGCCTCTACGCCGAACGGCGCTTGGGCGACACCAGCACCACCTTGTTCCCCGCCACCACGTACAGTCGCTCCGGCGAGGTGGATTTCACCGCCCAGGTCCAGGCCTATCAGCAGGCGGTGCTGACCGGTGATGGTGAACAGCTGCAGGTGGCACGTAGACATAGCCTGGCGGTGGCCAAGGGTCTCGACGATCTCCTCGGGCTGGAGGAGTTGCGCAGTGATCGGCAGACGCTGGTCGCCGCCCTGCGCGCTGACCATGAGCGTTATGGTCAAGCAGCTCAGACCACCTACCTGGCCCTGGCCCAAGGAGTGACCAATGCGCAGCTGGTCGGCGAGGCGGCACACCTGAGCCGGCAGGCCGAACTGCTCGAACAGCAGTTCGCCGCCCTGGTCAGCGGCCTGACCGCCGATCTCAACCAGGAACTCGCCGGCACCGTCGCACGCAGCGTGCAGCAACGCCATGTCAGCATGATCGTGCTGGTCGCCGCCGCCGGCATCAGTCTCACCCTGGTCTATTTGGTGATCAGCCGTTGGAGCCGCCGCCTGATCGAGTTGATGGAGGCGAGTGCGCGGCTGGCACGCGGGGATTTCAGCGTCGTCCTGGGGCGCGGTGGCAACGATGAGATCGGGCGCCTGGCGCAATCATTCGTCGCCATGCAAGGTGCGATCAGCGCACGCAACGAGGACCTGCGCCATTTCAACGAAGGCCTGGAGGAGACCATCCGCCAACGCACCAAGGAGCTCTCCGCTCGCAACGCCGACCTGGTGCACGAGATCGAGGAGCGCCAGCGCGCCGAGGCGGCGGTCCAGGAGCTGCACCATCAATTGCTCGACGCCTCACGTCGCGCCGGCATGGCCGAGGTCGCCACCGGCGTCCTGCATAATGTCGGCAATGTGCTCAACAGCGTGAACGTCTCCGCCAACCTCATCGGCGAACAGTTGCGTGACGCCAAGGTCGCCAATCTGGCCCGGGCAGCGGAGATGATGACGGCGCAGGGGGACGCTCTCGGACGCTTCATGAGCGAGGACCCCAAAGGCCGACAACTGCCGGGCTACCTCGGCAAGCTGGCTGAACACCTGGTCGCCCGCCAGCACAGCATGAGCGGGGAGATGACGAGCCTGGTCGCCAACATCGAGCACATCAAGGAGATCGTCCAGTTGCAGCAGTCCTACGGGCGGGCGGTGGGCGTCATCCAGCAGCTCAAGCCGCAGGATGTGGCGGAGGAGGCGCTGCGACTCAACTCGGTCGGGCTCCAACGCCATGGCGTCGAGGTCGAACGCCAGTTCAGCGACCTTCCGGCGCAGCCGATCGATCGCCACAAGGTCCTGCAGATCCTGGTCAACCTGATCACCAATGCCCAACAGGCGATCGCCGAGTTCAAGCCGGCGCGACGACTCATCATCGTGCGCATCGATCACGCTGCGGCGGTGGGCCTGCAGTTCAGCGTCCAGGATAATGGCATCGGTGTCGCGCCGGAAAATATCCGGCACATCTTCACCCATGGCTTCACCACCAAGAAGGAAGGGCACGGCTTCGGGTTGCACAGTTGCGCCAACGCCGCGAAGGAGATGCAGGGCACGATGGCGGTACAGAGCGACGGAGTCGGTCAGGGGGCGACCTTCACGTTGACGCTGCCAACGTAGGAGCGCCGGTACCGACATCCGACAACCGGATATTCACCACTGAGCCCACGGAGCGCACAGAGGAGAAAAGAGGCTCTGCGGCATTCCATGGGTTCTTTCTGACGGAAAAACGCGCGACCGGTCCAACCGCAGAGGCCGCAGAGGGCGCCGAGCTGAGACTTATCAACTCTGCGGCCTCGGCGGCCTCTGCGGTTGGAACTGCCATCTTGCGAGGAGGGTAGACATGAGACCCACACGAAACGCCGCAGAGCCAGAAAAGAGGCCCTCCTCTGTGCGCTCCGTGGGCTCTGTGGTGAATATCTCTTTAGCATTCGTCGTCCGGCATCCCGTGAAACTCACCGTTTGAAGAAGATCAGATGCTGCCATGGCAGTGTCGACACCGTGGTCTCCCAGGTGAAACCCAGGCTCTCGAATTCCCGGCGGGCCTGCTGCTCGGTCATCTTGTGCACCGCCTTGATCGGGACCCTGGGATCCTCGCCCTTGAACTCCACCAGCGCCACCCGTCCGGTCGTACTCAGTGACTGGCGGATCGCGGTGAGCATCTCCACCGGATGATCGAACTCGTGATAGACGTCGACCAGCAGCACCAGATCGACACCACCCGGAGGCAGCTTGGGATCGGTGATGGTGCCCAGCACCGGCTTCACGTTGGTGATGCCGTTCTTCTTGCCGGCGGCGCTCAGCAGATCGAGCATCTCCTGCTGGATCTCGACGCCGAGCACTTCCTTCACCGCAGGCGCCATGCGGTAACTGTAGTAACCGCTGCCGCAGCCGATGTCGGCGACCACCCATTCCGGGCGCAATCCGAGGGCTCGCATCACCGCGGCGGTATCCTCCTCCTCGGCGCGTTCCGGCCGTTCCAGCCACGCCGCACCCTGGTGACCCATGACCTGGGCGATCTCTCGGCCAAGGAAGAATTTGCCGATGCCATCGCGCGTCTTCTGACCCATCACGTACGGCGGCGGCGTGATGACCTCGACGGCCATGCCAGGTCCGCTTCCGACGAGCAGGACGAGCATCAGCAGGCGCAGGAGTAGTTTCGGCATGGCGCGATCCTGGAACCCGCCGGCCACCGCTCCATGGCGGAGGCGGTCGGACGGTGGCGAGCGTCTCATGGTGGCACAGACGCCGCGCGAGCACGCCACCGCAGGTCGCCGTGCCCGTGCAGCGCGCGCAGGCTGTGCAACAGGTCGCTCGCCTCCGGCGCGCTGGTCTGTTCGCCCGCGCGCAGCCACCACGACTGCGGCGCCGGGCTGGCCGCCATCGGCAGCAAGGGCAGCACGCCGTTGGCGGTCACGTAGGCGACCTGATCGTCGCGCCACAGCAGCATGCCTGGCGGGGTGGCGTCGCTGATGCCGGTGATCGCCCACCGTTGCTCCCATGCCCGCAGAGGACTGCGTCCCAAGGCATGGCGCAGGGGCTGCTGCCCGCAGAGGTCGGCCAGCAGTGCCGGCAGGTCGGCGTGGCTGGTCAGTAACGGATCGCGTACGCCGGCCTGCCGTCCATCCGGCAGCAACACCAGCAGCGGCACACGATTGGCTGCCGGCTGGAAGATCGTGTCGGCTGCGCCCGGGGGTGGCGTCAGCTCCAGCCGGGTGCCGTGATCGCCCACCACCACCACCACGGTGCGCTCCGCGACCGTGGGATGCTGTGTGCGCAACCGTGCGAGTGAGAGGCCCAGGGCACGGTCGCTATAGCGGATGCCGCCGCGCAGCGGTTGACGCGCGTCCCGGTCCGGATGAGCGAAAGGCCAGTGATTGGAGACGCTGAAAACCACGCCGACCCAGGGCCCGTCGCTGGCAGCCAACCGGTCGACCGCCCACGGCAGGGCGACCTCGTCATGGGTGCCGTAGCCACCATGGGGTTCCAGCTCGGGCACCTGGACCTGCCGCCAACCGGCGGCGCGGGTGAATTCGTCATAATGGTCGAAACGCGGGTCGGTGGCGCAGATGAAATGGTGCTGATAGCCGGACCAGTTCCAGGCCTCGAACGGACGCCCAGGAACAAAGGCGACCCGATGCAGCGGATGCCAGGGATGGGGATAGACCAGTCCCGTGAAAATGCTCCACAGCGCATGCCCGGAGTACTGGCCCGTCGGGACCATGCCGGTGAACAGCAGTCCATCACGCGCGAGTCGGTCGAAAACCGGACTGTCGGAGGGCGCCGCCGGCCGTGCGCCATAGCAGCCGAGCGCTTCGGCGCGGAACGTTTCCATCAACAGGATGAGCACGTTCATGCCGCGATAACGCCCGCTGAGATCGGCGTACGGCGGACGTAGCGGTGGCAGCGGACCGGGCGCCCACCGCTCCAGTACCTGCGCCGTTGCGGCATTCCATGCCGGCACCGGATCACCCCGATCGTGACGCCAGCGTTGCAGCGTCAGCCACAACGGATCGAAGGCGTTGGTGGCATCGAGGTGGGTGGGGATGTGGGTGGTGAGCACGCTGCGGCGCCACGGTTCATGGATGCTGGCAGCCAGACCCAGGGTCACGCCGAACACCAGCACTGTCTTCTGGATGATGGTCGGCAGGCGCAAGTGACGCATGCGTACCATCACCACGACCGCCGCCAGCAGCATCATCACCACAGCACCCAGGGCCCCACCGACGGTCATGCGCGCCAGGTCGGCACCATCGAACGCGGTAGCCGCCAGTGACCAATCGAGCGGCCGTGACATGCCGCGCACCACGCTCGCCGACATCACGACCAGCAGCAGGTGCAGAGTCATGACGCCGAGCGCGGGCCAGACGCACCACGACCAACGACGCGTCAGCAGGGCGAAGCCCAGCGCCGGCAGCCACCACACGCCATCGCGCAGCAGCGACCACAATCCCACATCGAACGCATGTGCGCCGCTGCGTGGCACCAGCGCCAGGCGCAGGGCGATGGCCATCAGCTCCAGCAAGACGACCAGGACCAGGGGGGATGCCGAGGTCGGACCACGTCCCCCCCAGACTGCGGCCAGGCAGACGGCCAGCAGCAACGCCCCCTGGACATCGGGTGATGTCCAGGGAGCGGCGGCGCACCACAGCACGCTCAGCGTGACGAGCATGAGTCCCCGCCACACCCAGACCATCCCGGCGTGATTCGTCAACGGTACCTCGACTACATCCATGCGGGACCAGAGCACACGGTGGAGCCGAGGTCAAACACCGCGTGGCCCAGACCCGGCCGCGCGCCGACCGCGACCTCTTCCTCGGCGGTCTTGCTCCCTGGGACCGCCGGCTCACTGCTGTTGAGCTAACGCAACGAAGAGGGAGGAAAGGCATTGCCACAGAGCCCACAGAGAGCACAGAGTTGGAGAAGTGGCCCTCTCTGTGCGCTCTGCCTCTCTGTGCTCTCTGAGGGCTCTGTGGCTGGTTGTCCTTCTCCTGACTTCAGGATTCGGCTTTAGCTCAACAGCATTGACCGCCCGTTGTCAGCCGTCAGGAGGCGACCCCGGCTGCAACCGCGGCGCACATACCGGCTGAAGCGGGAGATCATGCGGTGGCATGGACGCCTAGGCATCGCCCCTGGCCGGCGGGGAGCCGGCGGTCCCAGGAGCGCGTCATGGTGTGGCGACGTGCGCCAGCGTCGCCCCTCAGCCGTTGCCATCCGGGCAGCGCGGCGCGGGATGCAGCGGCTCGGCCAGGCGGATGATGATGAATTCCGTATCGTCCGGTCTGCCCGTGCCGAGGTGGCGCCCCAGGCTAAAGGGGAAGTTGTTATCGTTGATCACGCCCAGGTGCCAGCGGTCCAGCACCACCACGTCCTCGATGGTGACGAAGGGGAAGGCGAAATCGCGGCCCAGGCCGATGTCACCCGGTCGGGCGCCGTGGCGCGAGATGCGCCAGGGATCGGCGAGGTGCATGAGGTCGACCGCCGGCTCCTTCTCCACGACACTTCCTGCCGGCCCCAGCGTGATGCGGAAGATGGCCTTGAAACCGGCGAGGTCCCCCTGGGTGTTGTCGCGCTCGATGACCAGGCCCTGCTCGTGATCGAACATGATGAAGTCGCCGATGGCCACGCCGCGCGGCGCCAGCGGATAGCGGTACTGAACGCCGGTGTAACTGCGGCTGGCCAGGCTGAACTCATGGATCAGCAGGTCACCGCCACCGCCGATCAGCGGCTTTTCCAACAACGGCAGCAGTTTGCGGCCGTCGGCACTCAGCGCCATGCCTTCGAAGCCACCGCTGGACTGCGCCTTGAACGGGTGGTCGAGGCGCGTCACCCGGTAGGGCCAGAACAATCCGGCGAGCCAGGGCGTGTTGGCGCCCTGTTCATCCTGCAGATTGGTGCTGTCGTCGGAGTCGGAGTTGGTCTGGTCGGCATAGATCGGGAAATCACCGAACAGGTAGACCGTGCGGATCGCCGGGTAGCGCTCCTGCACTTCGAGCAGGGTGCGGAAGTCGAAACTCTGGATATCGGCACGTTCCTCCAGGTCGTTGCGCGCGATCACGCGGGCGACGCGTCGCGCGAACGGCTCGGCCGCGATGGTGCGCTCGGAGTAGACCTGTCCGTGGTTGTCGCGGTCGCTGCGCGGGTTGACCTTGGTCTCGATGTTGAAGCGCACCTGCGCTGCGTTCAGCCAGCGCTTGGCGGCGTCTGGATGAGAGCTGCCTGCGCCGGTCTTGTAGTAGGTCACGTAGGCCTCGACGAAGTCGAAGACCTGCTGCAGGCTCGGCATCACATAGGGATCGATCAGGTCCTCATCCGCGGCGAAGGCCACTGCCACCGGCGAGAGCGTGCGGTCGTTGCTCTGATCGGGCCCCCGGAACAGGTTGTCGGCGATGAAGCCTTGCTGGATCTGGCGCAGGGTCAGATCGCTGATCAGCACCTCGTCCGCGAAGGCATACGGCGTGCCGTCAGCGCGCCGGGCTTTTTGCGCCATGATGTGCGGGTCATGGCTAAGCACCGGAATGCCGTTGCGGGTCACTCCGCAATCGAGTTCCAGGGTCGTCATGAGGTGATCGAGCGCGACCTCCATCGCCGGCAGGGTGTTCTCCGGCCGCAGGTCGCGTCCGCCGCGGTGGCCCTGGGCATCGAAGCGGGTGATGTCGATCAGTCCGTCCGGGGTGAGGAGGTCGCCCGCGGTGCCGTCATTGTTGGCATCGAAGGCCGCCACCGCCTGGAACAGCAGGTCGGGACGATCGGAGATGATGCCGTTGAGCTTGTGGCGCATCAGCTCGGTCATGCGCGCGGGGTTGTTGACGGTCCAGGCCACCACGGGAAATCCAGCGCTCTGCAGGGAGGCGGCGTTGAAGATGTCGCTCGCCGCTGGCGCCAGACCGGAGCCTGCCGGGGAAGCCGGGCCGCGGGCGTAGTGGTCCACCGACGGATTGCCGTCGACCAGCATGACGTGGTAAGGCGAGAACACCGGTGTGCGGGAGTTGCCGTTGGCCTGCGCGTGCGCGCGCACGGCGTTCATGATGCGCACCGCCGAGGACTCCTCCTGGAACGGGTTCTGCGGCGCACGGATGAACCGCCCGGCTTGGGCGAGGTCCGGCAACGGTATCGGTGCCTCCAGCAGCGTGCCTTCCGCGCTGGTATGCAGCAGGAAGGGGCCGAACTCGTCGCCGAACCACAGGGTGCCATCCGGGGCGCGCTGCATCGACTCGATGTCGAAATCGGCGCCGGTGAGGATGCGCTCCTCGCTGAAGTGGTTGGTGATGGCGAAGGGGATGTGGTGGCCGGGATCCTTGAGCTCGAAGAAGCCGTTGACCTGGATCGTCCCGGGGCCCCCGAGAAAGGTGCGGAACAGCGGTCGGATGCGGTAGACGCGCAGGTGGTAATCGGCGGAATTCTCCAGGCTGCCGAAGCCGTTGTCGCTCATCGCCAGGTAGCGGCCACCGGGTTCGCGCAGGAGCGCAGAGAAGCCCTGCACCGGCTGCTTGGCCACGAAGGGCAGGGTCTGCCCGTTGATGGGCGTGGCGCCCAGGTATTGGCCCGAGGTCGGGCCGGGAGCGAAGGTCGCCGCCGGCAGGACCGCGCGGGCGACCAGTTGATTCTCACCGGCGGTGAGCGTGCCGAGCGCGAGCGCGAGCAGCGTGCTCGACGTCAACGCCGCACGCAGGAAGGAGTGGTGAGGCAGGAGTGAGATGCGCATGGATCCTCCGTGATGGACCCGGAGCGGAGTGCCCGGATTGCCGGCAATCTCCCTCAGCGCATGAAGGCTTCCTGATGGTTCGATGTCGGCCCGGCAACGATCGCATGAACGTCGCATGCGCATCCGCTGACGATTGCGAGCAGCCCGGAGCGAACGACGACTCTCAAATTCCACCATGATCACGAATGCAGCGAGCTCATGCGCCCATCCGCTGTCAACAGCCGAGCGCGAAGCTCCCGCCCCGTCGCTGACCACGATGTCTTCCCGCGCCCAGGCGCGGCCCGCATGTCCTAGCGACCCCGCGCCGCCATCGGCGGCGATCCGGCGCAGCCGGATGCTCCGCGCAGCGGAGCCCGGGGCTCGCGCCTGAACACGAGGGGGGCAGCGCCGGAGGCGCGTTGTCGGGGGGTCGCTCCGACCCCCCGACTGTTAACTAATACGCGAAGGCTTCGATCCTGACCTTCGGCAGCAGCGACTCCTGCTTGATGAGGTACTGATCGACGCAGCGCGCGACCTCGCGCCCTTCGGCGATCGCCCAGACGATCAGCGATTGACCGCGGCGGGCGTCGCCGGCGGCGAACACGCCATCGACCGAGGACATGCGCGTGGTCGCATCGGTCTTGATGTTGCCGCGTTCATCCAGCGCGCAGCCGACCTGCTCCAGCAGGCCATTCTTGCGCGGTCCGAGGAAACCCATCGCCAGCAGCACCAGATCGCATTCCCAGTGCTTCTCGGTGCCGGCCTTCTCGACCGGTTTGCCCGAGGACCAGTCGAGCTCGACGGTGGTGAGTCCGCTGACCGCGCCGTCCTTGCCGGTGAACTGCTTGGTCGCCAGGGAGTAGTGCACGTCGCCGCCCTTGGCGGTCATCTCCTCGACCGAGGACGAGATGCGCTTGATGCGCGCCCACTGCGGCCAGGGGTTGCCGCCGGTGCGCTGATCAGGTGGGCAGGGCATCAACTCGAAGTTGGTGACCGACGTCGCGCCCTGACGCAGACTGGTGCCGATGCAGTCGCTGCCGGTGTCGCCACCGCCGATGACGATGACCTTCTTGCCCTTGGCCCAGATCTTCAGCTTCTTGGGATGGAGGGCGCTGATGTCCTCATCACCCCAGTTGGCGCGGTTCGATTGCGGCAGGAACTCCATGGCGTAGTGCACGCCCGCGAGATCACGGCCGGGCACCGGCAGGTCGCGCGGAGCTTCGGCGCCGGTCGAGATCACCACCGCGTCATAGGCGCTCCTGACCTGTTCCCAGGGGATGGTTTCGCCCACCGTCGTGCTGTAGCGGAACTCGATGCCTTCGGCGGCCAGCAGGTCGATGCGCCGCTGCACTTTTTCCTTACGCAGTTTGTAGTGCGGAATGCCGTACATCAGCAGACCGCCGGCGCGGTCGCTCTTTTCGAACACCGTGACCTGATGGCCGGCGCGGTTGAGCTGCTGGGCGCAGGCGAGGCCGGCGGGGCCGCCACCGATGACGGCGACCTGTTTGCCGCTGCGCACCATTGGCGGCTCGGGCTTGATCCAGCCCATGGTGAAACCCTTGTCGACGATCGCGACTTCATGCAGTTTGATCGTCACCGGCGGCTCGTTGATGCCGAGCACGCAGGAGTTCTCGCACGGCGCCGGACAGACCCGGCCGGTAAATTCCGGGAAATTGTTGGTGGCGTGCAGGGCGACCAGGGCCTCCTGCCAGCGGCCGCGATAGACCAAGTCGTTCCACTCCGGGATCAGGTTGCCGAGCGGGCAGCCGGTCATGCAGAAGGGCACACCGCAGTCCATGCAGCGGCTCGACTGGGTCTTGACCTGCTCGTCGCTGAGTTCCTCGATGTGCTCCTCGTGGTTCACGAGTCGCTTGTCCACCGGCAGGTACTTCGGCGACTGCCGGGTATGCTTCATGAAACCTTTGGGATCGCCCATGTTCAGTATCCTTGATCAGATGTCCGCTGTCCGCTGTCCTGCGTCCTTGAGTCCCATCGGACATCGGACATCGGACGTTCTCAAACCCTGGTCTTCACCTTGTTGCCGGCGACCGGCAGTTTGCTGCTGCCCGCCGCCTTGGCCTTGGCCGCCCGTTCGAGCAGGACGCGGCGGTATTCGTGCGGGAAGACCTTGACGAACTTCTTGTTCGCGCTGGTCCAGTCGCCGAGCAGCTTCTTCGCCGTCGGTGAACCGGTGAGGTCGAGGTGCTTCTGGATCATCGCCTTCAAGGAAGCGATCTCCTCGGCGTCGACCACCTGCTCGAGATCGACCATGCCCTGGTTGCAGCGGCGGTTGAACTTGCGGTCCTCGTCGAGGATGTAGGCGAAGCCGCCCGACATGCCGGCACCGAAGTTGCGGCCGGTCTTGCCCAGCACCACCACCACGCCGCCGGTCATGTATTCGCAGCCGTGGTCGCCCACGCCCTCGACCACCGCCTTGCAGCCGGAATTGCGCACGCCGAAACGTTCACCCGCCATGCCGGCGAGGAAGACCTCACCGCCGGTGGCGCCGTAGATCACGGTGTTGCCGACGATCGAGTTGTCGTTCCAGGCGTAGGTCGCCTTGGCATCCGGATGGATGACGATGCGCCCACCCGACATGCCCTTGCCGACGTAATCGTTGCCGTCGCCGATCAGCGTCAGGTCGATGCCCTCGGTCAGGAACGCCCCGAAGCTCTGGCCCGACACCCCGGTGAAGGTGATGGTGATGGTGCCCGCGGGCAGACCTTCCTTGCCGTGACGTTTGGCGATCTCGCCGGAAAGCATGGTGCAGGCGGTGCGGTTGGAGTTG
>JANPIY010000737.1:0-2387 GCA_031425255.1 Planctomycetota bacterium | reverse complement strand
TCCCGGTCGGATGGAGGCAGAGATGGACGATGCCGGACGCACCTCCCGACGAGACCGCATTCAGTCGCTGCAGGGCACCGGTGGGGTGGTCGATGCGAAACGACGCGACGGAGCCTCCGCTTGCCACTTCCGGAGCCGTTGCGTTGAGAGCATAGAGATAGTCGCCATCCAAGGACCAGGCGAGATAACCAGGGCGGTCCCCCCCGGCCGAGGCGACCGCGGGGGTCAGGGTCGCGGTGAGCGGATCGAAGTGGAAACAGGTGATATTGTTCGCACCGCCGCCGGGAATCGGACCGCTGGCATAGACGAAATAAGGCGGGTCGCCGGCAGTCAGCAATACGGCGTGGTAACCGGAGATGATTCCGGCGTACATGAGGAAGAGCACTGCCACCGCGGTTCGTATGGATGCCATGATCGTCCTTGTGCCTGGCCTATGCTTCGCTGCACCATGACGGCCATGGCACGGCGTTGATGCGGAGTGAACGTCTTATTGCCAGATTCCGTGATTCCTAACTTCGGACCATCCGTGCATGGGGGCGTGGCTGAGCCCTCGTCGAGGGAGGAGTTTAGGCGAGTGGGTCGCCGGGATGCTTGCTCACCGCCTTCCTGCTTGTGCCTATTTAGGCCAGGAATGGATACAAACCGGTGGTGACGTCGAAGGCTTACCGCCACTGGTGCGTGAATCGCCCCTCCCCTCGGCAGTGGACGCTGGCACATTGCTCCGCCACCGCGTCTCCTCCTCACCCTTTCCGCCCTCGACCCGTATGCCCACCCTGTCGATCTACCTTGTCGGCTACCTGGTCGCAGCATCTCTGCTGGGCTACCTCGCCCTGCGGCGTGGACGATCCTGGTGGTGGTGGCTCGCCATCAGCCTACCGGCAACTCCGATCGTTGCCGCCATCGTATTGTGGTTCCTGCCAGACCTGGTGGGCGAACGGCAACGTACCCGCGAATTCATCATCCAGGCCCGCCAGCTACGCCGGCGACGGGACCCGCAGGACGCCTTCAGCCGTTCGCGTGATCATCAGGAGCAGCAGATCCAAGCGAAGGCCACCACGGTACGGCTCAATCGACAATGCACGGCGGAGAATCCTCCTCCCACCCGCACCCTGCGGGCACGTGAGAACCGCACACCGATCACCGTGATCATGGATGCGCGGGCCAAGCCCACCGCGGTGCAGCGACGAGCACGTGTTTGAGCCTACGTCCCGCTCACACCGATTCATTCCTCGCTGATCAGCGCCAACTCGCGTAACCGCTTCTTCAGCCGCGCGACATCCACGGGCTTGACCAGGAAGCCATTGCCGCCGTTGTGGAACGAGGCCTTCACCTGGTCGGCATCACTGTGCCCCGAGGTCATCAAGACTTTGATCTGGAGCTCCGCCGGGAGCCCAAAGTGCTCTTCCTGACGACGGATCTCCTTCAAGACGTCCTGCCCGGATCCGTCTGGCATCTCGATGTCGAGGCACACCAGACCGTACGGTTTTTTCTGTTCGAGGGCATGGCGCACGGCGGCGATCGCTTCCAGCACATTGGTCGCCGCGTCGCAAGGACCATATACTTGGAGGATGCGTTGCAGCACCATGCGCGGCACGAACTCGTCATCCACGACCAGGCTCTTCACGCATGCGCCTCCACGGCACAGGCTACCTCACAAAATGCCGACTCGTCAACCGACGGTGTCGTCAACCTGGGTACCCTCAACGCACCGGGGCGACGCTGGCACGGATGATCTCACTCTGCACCACCTCCAGCAGAACGCTGGTATCGACCAGGGTCAGGGCGGAAAACTCGCGCTTCATCAACCCCGCTTGCTGCAGCACCGCGCGGGTGGCGTCGACGTGTTTGGACAGGCCACCGCCAACCGCATTCAGGGTGCGCAGAGCGACCAGGTCGTGGATGCGGACGTTGGTCAGCATGTGCTTGATCGCTGCTTCATCGAATGGGGTCGGTTCGGCAAAGGTGTGGGTGTTGACGATGGAACAGAACTCGACCCAGTTCGCGGGATCTTGGCTCCAACGCAGGGCTTCGAGCCAGCCTTCCATGATCTTGCGGAGATCCGCCCGTGGGATCGCGGCGATGGCCTCGCGCCGGCCACCCAGTCCTTCAGGCATACAGCCTGGGAACGTGGCGGAGGTGGCGACCACGACGCCGCCATCCTGCTCGGCCTGGAGCGAATACGGTTCGTAGGACAGGATGGTCGAGAAGGTACCGGTGATGAAATGGCCGGTGAGCGCCTCGGGATCGTATTCGACCACCTTCACATCCGACAAGGTCAGCTTGCGGGTTTCGAGATAGCGCGCGAGCAGCATCAAGACCGCCGGATCGTTGTGATAGACGCCCACGGTGTCGCCCGCCTTGGTCGGCTGGGCCTTGTCGCGCAGGAT
>JANPIY010000736.1:0-3857 GCA_031425255.1 Planctomycetota bacterium | reverse complement strand
AACCGGTGTCGTGGCTACGCATGGGCGTGCTGCTGTTCGGCGGCATCGGCTACCACGAGCTCGATCTGCCGCGAGCGGTCTTCACCACCACCACGGTCGCCGGCGTCGGCAATTTCGGCTTCAGCTATGGCGCGCATGCCCAGCTCACGTTGAAGCCGTTCCGGGCGCTGCACCTCAGCGGGCAGGTGGGTTTCCGCGGCTTGTACGTCAGCGATGCGGTATTCGACAACGATCAGGTGGTGCGCGGCGTGGAGTCGTCGACCACCGGGCTGCTGGCCGGAGCGAGCATCGCTTTCGCGTTCTGAGCCCCGGGAGGGGTGCCCTGAGGCCCTCGTTCCGCAGTCCGCACGCCAGCTCATTGATTATCGTTCGTTAACTAATAGACAGGGGCATGCGCTCCTCCTCCCCGGTCCGAGTCCTCACCTTTCCCCACCTAGCCATCGCGGTGCTGCTGCCGTGGCTGTTGCCAGCGCACGCGCTCGCGGCGCAAGACGCCTTCCTCGACCACTACGTCCTGGTCGATGTCGGCGCCAAGTACTACCGCTTCTGGATGCAGGACGAGCTCCGCGGCGAACTCGACCTGGAGGGCGCCTTCACCTCGAACGTGGTGATCTCACCGACCGCGCGCCTCCGCGAGCGCCTCGCCGATGGCGCCCTGGGCTTCTCCATCGATGCCGGGCTCGCCTATGGGCACCACAGCGACACCCGCGTCGCCGTCGATTCCTTTGAATGGCAGTTCGGGCTCGGCGGCACCCTGGCGCTGACCTCGTGGGCGCACCTGGGGATCGCCTGCAACGTGGGCTACGGCCTGACCTGGGTCGAGCTGCCCACGACCTTGCGCTCGGTCTCGGGCGACGACACCGACTTAGGCATCAGTTCGCACGGCGAGGCGCTCGCGACCCTGACCTGCACCTGGCGCGGCGCGACCCTGGTGCTCGGCGCAGGTTATCGCGCCACCCAGCTCCAGATCGAGGATCTCGAATGCCTCCGCCGCCACGACTACCTGATCCACGGCGCGGTGCTCGCCGCCGGGTTTGGCTTCACCTTCTGATCACCCCAGGCTCGCCATCTCTCCGGTGCGGATGGCTTCGAGCAGATCGTTCGCGGTCTCGGCGCCTTCGATGCGTTCGCCGACATAGTCGCTGCTGTCCATCAATTGGGCGATGCGGGCCTGCAGGCGCTGGTGGGTGCGCGGCTGGCCCGCTGGGGTCAGCAGGATGAACAGCAGCTTGGCGCGTTCGGCGGTGTTGCCGATGGCGATGCCTTTTTTCGAACGCGCCACCACCACCACCGGTTTGGCGATGCCGAGCAGGCGCGCGTGCGGCATGGCCAGGCCACGGCCGAGATAGGTGCTCGCCAGACGCTCGCGTTCGAGCACCGCCGGCAGGATGACCTCCTTGCCCAGCGGCAGCTCGGTCGCGGGCACGCGTGCGATCGCCAGGCGGATGGCCTCGACCATGTTGTCGGCTTCGACGTCCAGGACGATGCGCCCGGCGGAGATGGTCTCGGCCAGCGACAGCGGATCCTCGGTCTCGAACTCATCGCGCACCGTGCCGATGATCTCCTCGATGATGTCCTCCATGGTGATCAGCCCGACCCACTTGTGTTCCGCGTTGAGCACCAGGGCGACATGGATGAAACGGCGCTGCATCTCGACCAGCAACGACTCGAGCGGCGCCGAATCGGTGGTGGTCAGGTAGGGCCGGGCCAGCTTCAAGAGGTCTGGTGGAGCCTCGCCCTCGTGACGTTCGAAGTAGAGATCCTTGACGTGGATCACTCCGACCGGCTTTTCGGTATCCTGGTCGATCAGCGGATAGCGCGAGAAGCGCCAGGTGCGGATGAACTGCGCGGTGTCGAGCCAATGCAGGCCGGTGGTGATGAAACGCACCTGCGAGCGCGGCCGCATGGCGTCCTTGACCTTGAGATCGCCGAGATCGAAGACGTTCTCGAGGAACAGCAGACGACGGAACGACAGCATCCCCCGGGTCTGCGACTGCTCGAGCAGGATGCGCAGTTCGTCCTCGCTGTGATGATCCTCGGTCGCTTTGCCCGGCATGCCGAGCAGGCGCAGACAAAGGTTGGCGAGGCGATTGAGCACCCACAGCGGGATGAAGAACAGCATGTGGAAGAGGCGCAGCGGCCTGGCGGCAAAGAGGGCCGCGCGATCAGCGACCCGGATGGCGATCGATTTCGGCACGAGTTCGCCGATGACGATGTGCGAACCCGAGACCAGGATGTACGACACCGCCATGGCGATGACGTAACGCGTCATGTCGCCCCCAGGGCCGGCGGCATCACCCATGATCGCATCGGTGGCCTTCTTGCCGACCATGCCGAGCGCCACGCTGGCGAAGGTGATACCGACCTGGCAGACGCTCAGGTACTCGTCGAGCTTGGACTGGATCTCGGCAACGAGCTTGGCCCGCTTATGACCCTGATCGATCATCTCCGTCACCCGGCTGGAACGCACCTTGATGATGGCGAACTCCGCCAACACGAAAAATCCATTGAGCACCAGCAGGATGGCGATGGCGATGAAATAGAGGGCGATTTCCATGAGCGGGTGGGCAGTGTCCGGGATAAACCTATTTGGCAAGCCCATCGCCGTGACGCTTGATGTGACAGTCGCTTACCTGGAGCCCACGAAACCGAGCGACATCTGCAGGAAGCCTGCGGCGTGGTGCATAAGGGTATATTGTGATGACGCCTACGGGTCGCGCGGCCGATCCGCACGACGCCAGTCCCGACGCTCGCGCCGCGAGACCGCGTCGATCAGTTCAATCCGCCATCACCGACAACGGCGCCTGCCAGGCCGCCTTGAGCAGCGCGAGGTCGGTGGCGACCGTGCCGCCCAGACCGCTGATCACCAGCACCGGAGCGGCGATCACCTGACCGATGACCGCATGCGGCACGCTGGCGAGGCGCTGATGGACCGTGTGCAGCGCGCTCTTCGGCACGGTCAGCACGATGCGGCTCTGCGATTCGCTGAACAATGCGCGCTCCAGGGTGGTGACCCCCTCGCGCGGAATGGCGTTGGCGTCGATCTCCAGGCCGTAACCGCCAGCGAACGCCATCTCGGCCAGCGATACGCCCAGGCCGCCTTCCGAACAGTCGTGCGCGGCACTGACCAGGCCGGCGGCGGTGAGGCCGGCGACCGCGGTGAGCACCGGTTTGGACAGCGCGCGATCGACCTTCGGGATGATGCCGCCGGTCTTGCCGATCAGCGCCAGGTATTCGCTGCCGCCGAGTTCGTTGCGGGTCAGGCCGACCATCACCACCACGTCACCTGGACGTTTGACGTCCATGGTGATCGCCTGCTTCACATCCGGCATCACCGTCATGGCGGTGATCAGCAGGGTGTGCGGGATCTTGATGGTCTTGCCGCCGTAGGTGAACTCGTTGGAGAGGCTGTCCTTGCCCGAGATGAACGGCGTGCCGTAGTAGAGCGCATAGTCGTAGCAGGCCTGACAGGCACGCACCAAGGCGCCGAACACCGCCGGATCGGTGCACTTGGCCCAACTGAAATTGTCGAGAATGGCGACCTTGTCGATCGGCGCGCCGACGCAGACCAGGTTGCGCAGCGCCTCCTCGATGTTGGCGGCGGTGCTGTGGTAGGCATCGACATCGCAGTAGGTGGTGTTGAGACCGCAGGCCACCGCGACGCCGCGGTCCTCGCCTGGGCGCGGTGCCATCACCGCCGCGTCGCCGGGGCCGTCGTGATCGACGCCGACCAGCGGCTTGATGATCGAGCCGGCCTGGACCTCGTGGTCGTACTGGCGGATGACCCATTCCTTGCTGGCGACATTGAGGCGGCCGAGGACACCCTTGAGGGCCCCCACGAAATCGCTTTCCGGCGG
>JANPIY010000735.1:0-4999 GCA_031425255.1 Planctomycetota bacterium | reverse complement strand
CTGATGGCGGCCTTCGCCACCGTGCAGCGTTTCGCCAGCCTGCTCCTGCCGAAAAAAACCGACGCCCGAAAGGCACCCTCCACGACCCTGCTGCTGGGAATCGGTGCACTGGTCGGACACGCCGCCTTGTTGATCGTGGTGTGCGCAGCGGCGCACTCCATCTGCTGGGCTGGTAAGCCCCCCTCCTATGCGCCGACACCCAAACCCGTCGACCCGGTCTCGGTGCCACTGATGGTGATGGGTGGACACGTCTCTGTGCGTCTACCCGATGTGCGCACCGATCCCCCGAAAGACTGTGCTGCCCAACCCAGTCTGTGCTGGACCCTCATCGGCTTCGGCGCTGCCTGGCTGCTCAGTTTCAGCTCCGCCTGGGCGATGCCCTTCGTCAACAATTCCGCCCTCGCCCAGATCTACGCCGCGCGCCTGACACGCTCCTACCTGGGCGCCGGCAATCCCAAGCGCATCGATGGAGGTACCAGCATCACCGAGGTACTTCCCACCGATGATCTGGATTCGCCCTTCTCTGCTTCACCCAAGCCGTACCACCCGGAGGCCAACGGTGGACCGCTCCACCTCATCAACCTCACCATCAACGAGACCCTCGACGGACGCTCGCAACTCCAGCAGCAGGACCGCAAGGGCCTCTGCCTGGCGGTAGGTCCGGCCGGCATGAGCGTCGGTCTGCGCCATCACGGCACTCCGCTCGGGGATGGCCGGATGACGCCATGCGAAGATCCCAATGGATACCAGATCTTCAAAGGCCCCTTTAAGCCGGAACCGCTCACCCTGGGGCAATTGGTCGGCATCTCTGGTGCAGCGTTCTCAACGGGTTTAGGTTCACGCACCAGCGTGGCGCTGAGCCTACTCTGCGGTCTTTTCAACGTGCGTACGGGTTACTGGTGGGACCATGACCAGAACCTTCGTAAAAAATTCGTTGTCCAAAACTTCTTGCTGCACGAATGGCTGGGACGTTTCCCAGGCACCGCCTGGCGTCACTGGTATCTCTCCGACGGCGGCCACTTCGAGAATCTCGCCTGCTACGAGCTGATCCGCCGGCGCCTGCCGCTGATCATCTGCTGCGACGATGGGGAGGATCCGCAGTATGCCTTCGAGGACGTCGGCGCCCTGGTGCGCAAAGCTCGGCTCGATTTCGATGCCGATATCACCTTCCTCACTGAACACGACCTCGACGAGGAATTGAAGAAGCTTGGCATCCCCGCCCCCGGCGTCAGCGGCACCCTCTCTGCGCCACGCATCATCGGCACGCTCGATGATCTGCGACCGCAGCAGGCTGCGGCAGGCAAACCGCCACGCTCGAAGGCGCATGCCGCACTCGCACGCATCACCTATTCCGATCAGAGCCGAGGCCTGCTGCTGCTGATCAAACCGTCGCTGACCGGTGACGAGGCGCAGGACGTCCACCATTACCAGGTGGCCAACCCCGCCTTCCCGCATGAACCCACCATCGACCAGTTCTTCGACGAGGCGCAGTGGGAAAGCTACCGCAAGCTGGGCGAGGTCATCGCCGAACGCCTCATCGCCAACGGCGTCTTGTCGAAGCTGATGACATGAGCGCAGACGCGATGGCGGAACCCAGTCACGCCAGTATCGCCTTCACCACCTCGCCCTCGACGTCCGTCAGGCGGTAGTCGCGGCCGTTGAACCGGTAGGTGAGGCGTTCGTGGTCGAGGCCCATCAGATGCAGGATGGTGGCGTGCAGGTCGTGGACGCTCACGCGGCCCTCAACCGCCTTGTGACCGATCTCGTCGGTGGCGCCGTGGTGCACCCCGGGTTTCACTCCGCCCCCGGCGAGCCAGGTGGTGAACGCATGCGGGTTGTGATCGCGACCGGTGGCCTTGCTGTCCTTGGCGCGTTGCACCACCGGCAGGCGGCCGAATTCGCCGCCCCACACCACCAGGGTCTCATCGAGCAGGCCGCGCTGCGCGAGGTCGGCGAGCAGGCCGGCGATCGGTTTGTCGGTCTCAGCGGCGAACCCACGGTGGTTGCCGGCGATGTCGACGTGACCGTCCCAACTCTTTTCGTTATCCATGCCGCCGGAGTAGATCTGCACGCAGCGCACGCCGCGTTCGACCAGGCGGCGCGCCATCAGGCACTGCCGGCCGTAGTGGGCGCAGCGTTTATCGTCGAGGCCGTACAACGCGCGGATGTGCGCCGGCTCGGTCCCGAGATCAAGGGCCTCCGGCGCGGCGGTCTGCATGCGGTAGGCGAGTTCGAAGCTCTCGATGCGCGCCTCGAGTTCGCTATCGCCCTGCGCGTGGCGGCGATCGAGTCTGCCGAGCAGGTCGAGCTGCGCCCGCTGGCTGGTGGCATCGACCCCGCTGGGCCGGCTCAGATCGGTGATCGGCTCACCGCTGGGACGTAGCGCGGTGCCCTGATAGATGCCGGGCAGGAAACCCGCGCTCCAGTTGCCGGCGTGCCCCTTCGGCACGCCACGCCCCTGCGGGTCGTACATCACCACGAACGATGGCAGATCGCGGCACTCGCTGCCGAGACCGTACGTCAGCCACGAACCCAGGCTGGGAAAACCCATGCGCGCCATGCCGGAGTTGATCTTCAGCAGCGCCGGCGCGTGGTTGTTGGAGTCGGTCCAGCAGCCGTGCAGGAAGGCCATCCGGTCGACCTGCTTGGCCATCTCCGGGAAGATCTCCGAGACCCAGGATCCGCTCTGCCCATGCTGGGCGAAGGCGAAGGGCGATTTCATCAATGGCCCGACCTGGTCGGTGAAGAAACCGGTGTCCTGGTCGAGGCCGGCCAGAGTCTGACCGTCGCGCCTCGCCAGTTCCGGCTTGTGGTCGAAGGTGTCGATGTGGCTCGGACCGCCGTTCATGAACAGCCAGATCACCGACTTGGCCTTGACCGGGAAGTGTCCGGGCTTGGCGGCGAGCGGATTGGCGCCTTCACCCGCGGAGAGACCGAGCTGGTCGAACATGCCGGCCAGGGCCATCAGACCGAAGCCGCCGCCGGCGCGGTGGAGGAGGTGGCGGCGGGTCAGCATGGGTTCATCTCCGATGTGCGAGGTCCGATGTCCGATGTCTGAGAGCAGCGACCTGGTGGCCGTCGCGAATCACTGCACATGGATCACCTCGCTCAGGCACATCACCACCTGGCAGAGGTCGGTGAGTGCGGTCATGCGTTCGGTTCGTGCGGCGGTGCATGCGGCCAGGAAGGCCACCGCATCGGCTTGTTCGGTTGGCGTCGGGGTGCGGCCGGTGGCGATGCGCCAGGCGGCGGTGACGACCGCGCCGTCATCGCCGCCGGCGGCGATGCGACGGGCGAAGCCTGCGGCCCACACCCGCGCCTGCGGATTGTTGAGCAGCGCCAGGGCCTGCGGGGCGACGATGGTGGCCGGACGTTCGGCCACGCCCTGCAAGGGTTCGGGAAAATCGAAGGCGGTCATCAGGGGAATGAGCGCGCTGCGCTTGATGGTGAAATAGATCGAGCGGCGGTGGCTGGCCTCGTCGCGAGTGCCCGGGCCGTACATCCGCGGATCGAGCAGGCCGCTGATGCCGAGCATGGTGTCGCGGATGGCTTCCGCTTCGAGCCGGTGACGACGGTGGCGGGTCAGTAGGCGGTTCTGCGGATCTCCCGCCAGGGCCGCGGCCGTCGGCACGCCGGCTTGGCCGTACGTCGCCGACAGCGCCAGCGTGCGGATCAGCGGTTTGATGCGCCAGCCGCCAGCGATGAACTCCGCCGCCAACCAGTCGAGCAGTTCGGGATGGGTCGGCAGCTCGCCCTTCAGACCGACATCGCTCGGCGTGCCGGCGATGGCCTTGCCGAAAAGGTGCTGCCAGACGCGGTTGACCGCCACCCGCGCCAGCAGGCGACCGGCACCGTGGTCGACGTCGGTCATCCAGCGCGCCAACGCGGCGCGTCGATGCGAGGTGCGCGCCCCCGCCGGCGGCGCCTGCTGCCACGCGGCGGCGGTGCCGCCGCCGAAGATCGACCAGAAGGACTGCGACACCACTTCCAGCTGCTGATCGGGATCGCCCCGACGCAGGAAATGGGTCTCCTTGAAGAAGTCCTCGCCCTGGGTGTGCAATCGCACCGCCGGCAGGCCTTCGCTGGCGATCAGCACCTTGACGGTTTCACGTTTCGGTTCGCGCTTGGCGTGGGCATCGGCCGCTGCACGCAGCGAGCGCCAGCCGGGATCGTTGCTGCGCCACCAGGCGAGCAGCGCTTGTTGCTGCTCGCCGCTGCGCTGTGCCGCCGGGGTCTCCAGGGCCTGCTTCACCGCCGCGGTGAGACCGCCACCTTCCAGGGTCACCGCGCCCGTGGTCAGCGACAGGCGCGGGCGACCGAGGCCGTGGCGCAGATTGTTGGCGAAGCGCAGGGTGATGGTCAGCCGCGTCCCGCCTGGGAATCCGAGCGGCTGCGCAAGGGTGAACACCGCGGCGTGGTCCTTGCCGAACTGCGGGTCGACCGCCCAGCCGGAGGTGCCATCGCGGTCGATGGCCTGCGCGATGCCCAGCCCCGGCTGGGCGAAGGTCGCGCGCGGATCGCCCAGCTGCACCACCACCGCCTCGCCACCCGCGACCGGCGCGGCGCTGACCGTGAGGTCGCTCAGACAGAAGTTGCCGTTGTCCGCACGCCCAGGGCCGCCCTTGGCCAGGGATGGATCCGCGAGTGCATCCAGACGCAGGCCGGTGATGCCGGTGAGCGTGGTCACCAGGGCGATGGTCAAGGTTTCGTGATCGGGATTTTTGCCCGAGAGCAGCAGGGAGCCGTCCTCCTGCGCCGTGATGGTCGCACCGCCAGCGGAGCGGGACTCGACCGGCGTCTGCACCGCCCAGGGCCCGGCGCCCGCTGTGATCGCGGGCTCGGCCGCGGCGAAACGCTGCGGCAGCTCGTCGCGTTCGTAGCGGCTGAGCGCCTCATCGAAGGGAGTGTGTTCCGCGCGGAAGGCGGCCAGGCGCTCTGCGAAATCACCGGGCGTCACGTCGCGTTGGATTTCACTGCGCACCGTGGTGGTGAAGGTCGC
>JANPIY010000734.1:0-2120 GCA_031425255.1 Planctomycetota bacterium | reverse complement strand
CATCGAGCTGGTAGCGGCGCCGATTGAACAGCCCACGCAGGTAGGGGATCGGTTCGAAATCGATGATCCCAGGACCGACCAGGCGGACCCAGGGGAAATCCGCGCGTACCTCCT
Organism: Planctomycetota bacterium; assembly: GCA_031425255.1. Classification (GTDB taxonomy): domain Bacteria; phylum Planctomycetota; class UBA11346; order UBA11346; family UBA11346; genus BOG-1363. Next base: position 2,006 of record JANPIY010000734.1, on the reverse strand, counting down.
GCGCCGCTTCCAGCAGATCGAGCGCATCCCCCATATGGACGCAGCCCCACTTGGTGCGATTGGGGGCGACCGGCAACTGGAAGTGGGTCGCGCGTCCGGTGAAGCTGGTGAAAAGCTCGCGCAGGTCGGCCCGCCATTGCGACAGGTGGCAGACCGACTGACGGTTCTGCACCACCGTGATCACCACGTCGCAGCCGCGGAAACCGTCGGCGAAACGGCGATAGGCGGCGAACTCGTCGCGCTTCCACACCGGCACGCGCAGCAATAGACGACGCACGCCGAGCTCGGCGACCAGATCCGGAAGCTGGTCACCGTACGTCGGATGCGGCGACACCGCGACGCCCAGGAAAGCGCCCGGAAGTGGTCTGCTGGTGCGCGGCCGCGCCCCGGCAGCCAGCCGTGCGACCAGCAATGGCAGAGCGGCCAGCAACGACACCACGCTGGCCGCATACTCGGGAAAACTCGCCAGCCGCAGCGGGAGCTTGTCGACGCGGAGCTGATCGGGCTGTTCGGAAGGCCCCCATTCCTGGGTGAATTCGGGATGTTTAGACCCCAAGCCGCCTCCGCAGCGGCCGGCTGGCATCCTTCAGACGCCAGTTCCAGCGGTGGAGGAACAGGCGCAGATCGTACATCCAGCGGACCCGATCAGGCTGCCAGCCGCGGACCTCGCAGTAGCCCGCCAGCAGACGGCCGCGGCAGCGGAGCTGAGCCAATGTGCGCATGCCGGCCCAGGCGCCGACGTGGCCGAAACGCATGCGATTGCAGTCGACCACCTGGAAGTGGGTGTGGTCGCCTTCCTGGCGGAGCAGGATGTTGCCTGGGGTCGAATCGAAATGGTAGGCGCCGGCGCGATGCATGCGGCCGATGAAGCGCGCCAGCTCGGCGCACTGCTGATCGCTCTGCGCATCAGTGAGATTGTTCAGGTGACGGACGGTGGTGCAGCCTGCGGCCCAGGCGCACAGGTACCACGCGCGGCCGTCATCAGCGACGATTGCCGCCAGCGGCTCCGGCGTGCCGATGCCGAGCGCCTGCATGCGCGTGGCATGGTCGAAGGCGCGCACCGCCTTGCTCGCGCGCCCCACCCGCTGCAGGCGCTTGAGCAGCGTGCGCGGGGCCGGAAAGGCCTTGGCCACCACCTCGCGTCCAACCAGGGTGAAGCGCGAGAGCGTGTTCCGTCCCCGATAGATCACCGCCTCCTGCGGCAAGGCGCTGATGGTCTCCGCCAAGCTGGTGCAGGCGGCACGGATGTCAGCGGTCTCCCAGCTGGGAGCGAGGCGTACGATGGCGAGGGGGTCGGACACGATCGGCGTAGGCTAGTCCGGTGTCGCTGGTGGCAATGCGGCTTCGCGGCCGATGCCGTTGGATCGAAACGGTCATGGGTGGTTCCGCTCGGGCTTCGATCGTCCAGGACGAGCTGGTCGGAGGTGACCCCGGCGCTCCCAGGAGTCACCTGCCCCTAGCCCCACGGCTGCTTTGGGAGGTAGAATGTGGCTCTGATGCCCGCAGGGCGCGCAGCGGTCGAATGCCCGTCGCCTGCGAGGCGGACATCTCCGGTTAAGATCCAGAAGGCCGGTCTATCACTGTGGTGCCCCTGATGCCCGACCTCGATGAGTTGCTGTGTCGCGCCCAGGCGGGAGACCGCCTGGCGTTCGATCGTCTGGTCGAGATGACCGCACCGCTGGTGCGCTCGTGGTTGGCATTGCAGATCCGTCACCTCGATCAGGTGGATGATCTGGCGCAGGAGGTCTATCTGCATGTCTTCGACCACCTGGCCGACTACCGCCCTGGGAGCAATGGACTGGCCTGGCTGCGGGCGATCACACGCAATCAGGCGCTGGGGCACTGGCGCGCGCAGCAACGACGGTCGACTGCCCACCAACGCTATGCCGACGCGGTGCGCGATCTGCTGGGCGAGGCCGCGCACGATCTGCCCGACACCGAGCGACCGGACCTGCTCGGGCGGCTGCGGTCGTGTGTCGAACACCTTTCCGTGCGCGCCCGCGCCC
>JANPIY010000733.1:0-7681 GCA_031425255.1 Planctomycetota bacterium | reverse complement strand
GCGGTGGAATCCGTTTCCGGCACGGCCGGTTGGCGTTGCACGCCCAGGACTTCGGCCGCATAGTCCCGCGCGATGAAACCCGGCTTCCTGACCTACCTGGGCGCGGCGTTCAATGCCCGTCCGCTCGGCATGCCGATCCCGCCCAACTGGCTGGGCCTGGTGGCGGTGGGTTTGTTGGGCCTGGTCAGCCCAGGGTTCTGGCTGATCGGCGCGGGCGTCGAGCTCGGCTACCTGCTGATGCTGACCTCCAGCGCCCGTTTCCGCGCCACCGTCGATGCCGGTCATCAGCAGTCCACGCATGGCGACTGGGAGGCGCGACGCGCGGCCCTGATCGAACGTCTGCCGGCGGAAGAACGCCGTCGCCAGGAGGCGCTGGAGGAACGTTGCCGCGTGGTGTTGACCCAGACCCGCGGCGACGAAGCGCAGGGCGAGTCGACCGCGCTCGACGGCCAGCAGGCCGAGAGCCTGGCGCAGCTCGCCTGGGTCCACCTCCGCCTGCTGCTGTCACGGCAGCGCCTGCACCGGGTGGTGTCAGAGGCGGAGGCGCCGGCGGAGATCGCGCGGCGCATCGTCGAGCTGGAAACCCGGCTGAGCGATCCCACCACGAGTGACGGCCTGCGCGCGAGCCTGGCCAGCCAGCTGGAGATCCTGACCTCGCGGCGGACCAGTCACGCCAGCGCCCGCGACCAGTTGGCGTTGGTCGACGCCGAACTCGAACGGCTGCGTCAACAGGTCGAGCTGGTGCGCGAGCAGACCGCGCTCTCCTCCGACGCCAGCGGCGCGAGCCGGACGATCGACGCGCTTGGCGCCACCTTGGGCGAGACCACCCGCTGGCTGAGCGACCAGCGCCAGACCTTGGGCGAGGTCGAGGACCTCACCGCCGCGCCGCCGCCCGCGGCCTTGTTCAGCGCCCGTCCGCCGCGACCGGTGCAGCGCGCGTGAGGATCGCCCGGCGCACGCTTCCGCTCGACCAGCTCTTCCCACCCGCCTTTTCGTGCCCCCGTTTCCTGCCAGGAGTCTTCCCATGACCACACATTCCCGTCGCGGCGCCGGCCTCACCGGCCTGGGTGTCTTCATCTCCTTCCTGCTGGTGGTCGGCCTGATCGCCTTGGGCGCCTATGTGCTGATGCAGCCGGACCACGCGCCCGCTGACGCCGGAACGGCGAACCATCAGGAGAGCGCGCCGCGGTCAGGACCGAGCGTCGCCGGCAATCCCATCCGCGAACTGATCGAACCGCTCAGCGCGATCCCGCGGCTGGAAGCGGCGGCGACCTATACCCCGACCAACAACGTCATCGAGGTCGATATCAGCGAATACGCCGGTTACGCCGGGCTGGTGGTCGCCAACGGCGGGCTGGAGCCGAATCCGGAATCGATCTTCACCAAGCAGTTCGGCATCTCGGTGAAGCTCGCGCTCAGCGAGGGCGAGAACTGGTCGCAGCTCAACAACGGCAAGATGGCGGCCACCGCCACCACCGTCGACGTGCTGGCGGTGATGGGCCGCCAGTTCCAGGTCACGGTCCCGGCGCAGATCAGCTTCAGCCGTGGCGCCGATGGCGTGGTGGTGACCAGCGACATCAAGAAGGTCAACGATCTCGCCGGCAAGGTGCTGGTCGCGACCCAGTTCACCGAAGCCGAGTTCTTCATCCGCTACCTGGCGCAGGAGGCCGGCCTCGACGTGGTGGTGATGCCCGACCTGTCGGTCGCTCCGCCCGCCGACCGCATCGGCCTGGTGTTCTGCGAGACCATCGATGTCGCGGGTGACGTCTTCGCCAAGGAGCTGACGCAGGCGCGGCCACGTCTGGCCGGCTACGTCGGCTGGGCGCCCAAGACCTTCGAGGTCATCGAGGCGGCCAAGGGCAAGGCGCGCCTGCTGGTATCGAACAAGAACCTGCTGGTGATCGCCGACGTGCTGGTGGTGAACAAGGGCTTCGCCGAGGCCAATCCCAAGGCGGTGCAGGCGCTCACCGCCGGCCTGCTGACCGGCAACCAGTTGCTGCGTAGCGACCCCAAGCCGTATCTCGCCACCATCGCCAAGGCCTTCTCGACCAAGGACAGCCCGTGGACCGTCGCCAAGGCGGCCGAGGAGCTGACGCGGGTGCACTTCAGCAATCTGCCGGAGAACCTCGCCTTCTTCGGCGGCACCATCGATGCGGCCGGCAGCTTCGGCAGCATCTATCAATCGTCGTTGCTGGCCTACGGCCCGATCATGCAGAACCCGGTCGACGCCGAACGGTTCATCGACACCTCGGCCTTGAAAGCGGCCGAGGCCAGCGGCCTGTTCGCCAACCAGAAGATCGCCATCGCGCCGATCAAGAGCAGCAGCGCCAGCGCCATCGAGGGTTCGCCGCTGCTGAGCAAGGACATCCGTTTCCTGTTCCAGCCGAACTCCTCGGAACTCGCCGCCGACAGCCCTGAGAACCAGAAGTACCTGGAGACCATCAAGGGCTACCTCCAGGTCAGCCCGGGGTCGATGGTCCTGCTGCGCGGCCATGTCGACAACGCGCGGGTGCCGGAATTCCGCGATCAGGGCGGCGAAGCGCTGGTGCGCACCATGGCGCTGAAGGCCGTCGAGCTGTCCAAGGCGCGCGCCACCTCGGTGCGCAAGGCCCTCGTCGAGTACACCAAGGTCGACCCCAAACGCGTCGAGACCGTCGGCCGCGGCTGGGAAGAACCCGCCGGCGGCGACGCCGACCGCAACCGCCGCGTCGAGGCGCAGTGGTTTACGCTGGAATGATTGGCTAGGCGGCACTCCATGTGGGTTCTTTCTGCCGGAAAAAACTCGCGAACGGTCCAACCGCAGAGGCCGCAGAGGCCGCAGAGGTGAGAAGTCCGAGCTCTGCGCCCTCTGCGCCCTCTGCGGTTGGAGCGGCCTTCTTGCGAGGAGGGTAGGTATGAGATCCATACGAAACGCCGCAGAGCCGAATGATTGCCACGGTCCCATGTCTGATGTCCGATGACATTTTGGACCGGGGCAATCACACCAACGGCAGCAACCACGCTCCGAGCATCGTGACCATCAGTCCGACCACGCCCATCAGCGTCATCATCGCGCTGGCGGTGCGCAGGGTCTGCAGTTCGCTGAAGCCGGTCATGCGGCTGATGATCCAGAAGCCGCTGTCATTCATCCAGGGGATGGGCTTGGAGCCGCAGCCGATGGCCAGGGCGACATAGACCAGGTTGTAGCCGAGGTCGCCGGCCAGGGCGATCGGGGCGACGATGCTTACCGCGGTCACCATCGCCACCGTCGCCGAGCCTTGCGCGATGCGGATGGTGGCGGTGATCAGGAAGGCCAGCGGCAGCAGCGCGGCCTTCGAGGCCGGCATCAGCTCGGTGAGGTCCCGGGCGATGCCGGTCTGCTGCAGCGCAGCACCGAACGCGCCGCCGGCGCCGATGATGAGGATGACCACGCCAGCACTGGCCAGCGCGTCCTGCGAGCTCTTGCTGAGCTCCTTGAGCGGACAGCGGCGCACCCACCACAGCAGGAACATCGAGAACGCCGCCGAGACCCCGAGCGCGACGTTCTTGTCGCCCCAGAAACGCAGGAAGGCGTCGATCCAGGCGAACACCGCGACGCGCCACGCCGCGGCGTCCGCCCCTGGGGCGAACAGCGGCATCAGCGCGGCGCCGCCGATCAGCACCACTGGCAGCAGGATCGGCGTCAGCGATAGCAGCAGCGACGGCAGGCGCGTGGGATCGACCTCGGCTGGGAGCGTGCCGGGCTCGTCCTCGGGTGGCGCGACGTCCCAGCGGCGATCGGCCCACACCGCGTAGGCGTAGCCGGCGCACGCGGCGCACAATCCGACGATGGTGCCGCCGAGCATCATCAGGCCCATGTTCACGCCCAGCTCGGCGATCACCAACAACGGTCCTGGCGTCGGCGGCACCAGCGAATGCGACATGGTCGCGCCCGCGACCACGCACAGGATGTAGAGCACCCAATGTTTGCCGGTACGTCGGCGCAGGGTCTTGGCCAAGGGGAAGAGCAGGTAGAAGACGGTGTCGAAGAACATCGGCACGCACAACACGAAGCCGCTGACGACGAAGCCCTGCGGCGCACGGTTATCCCCGAGCAGCCGGCGGATCGACCAGATGATGCGGTCGGCGGCGCCGCTCCTGATCAGGCACTCGCCGATGATGGCGGCGAGCGCGATGATGATGCCCAGATGGCCGATGGTCCTGCCCAGACCGTTGGCGACGCGGTTGCCGACGCTGATCGCGGCATCGGTGCGCGCCTGGTCCGCCAGGGTCTGGTGCACCAGCCCGGTGTGCCTGGGGTCGACGCCGGCGGGCACCCCGCCGACGACGCGCGCCTGCTTCAGCAGGTGGCCGGCGGGATGAGGACCGAGCGGAATGATTTCGAGCGATTTTTCGCTCAATACGCCGTCGACGATCAGATAATTGGTTCCAGCGATCAGCGGACGGCTTTTGCCGGGCCGCACGGCGATCAGGTCGGGGCCGTCGACCGTCACCAACGGCACGCTGCCGGTGGCGATGCGGCTGGCGACCAGTTGCGCCGGCGTGGTGCACGCGGCCACCATCAACGCGCCCAGCAGCAGCGCCAGAAAAGCATGGAGGCGCAAGACGATGATGCCGCCGATGACGATCACCATGCCGCACGCGAGGATCAGCAGGGGACTCATAGCGACCGGTATTTCCCGTGCTCTGGTGCATTGCGGTGGGTCCGGGCGCGCATACACCCAGCCGCCCGCTCCCCGCTGACGAGTCCCGCCCCATGAGCACACCGCGCATCCGCACCCGTCTGCAACCTCGCGACCTGCGCAGTTGGAAATGGTTCGGCCCGGACGATCTGCGCAGCTTCGGTCATCGTTCCCGCATCAAGCAGATGGGTTTCGGGCGTGAGGACTACGAGGGCAAGCCGATCATCGCCATCCTCAATACCTGGTCCGACCTCAGCACCTGTCACACGCATTTCCGCAACCGCGCCGAACAGGTGAAACGCGGAGTCTGGCAGGCCGGTGGTTTCCCGGTGGAGCTGCCGGTGCTGTCGCTGTCCGAATCGTACATGAAGCCGACCAGCATGTTCTATCGCAACCTCACCGCGATGGAGGTGGAGGAGACCCTGCGCTGTCATCCGATCGACGGCGCGGTGCTGATGGGCGGCTGCGACAAGACCGTGCCGGCGCTGCTGATGGGCGCGACCAGCGCGAACCTGCCGGCGGTGTTCATGCCCGCCGGCCCGATGCTCAAGGGCAACTTCGCCGGCAAGACCTTGGGTAGCGGCACCGACGCCTGGAAGTATTGGGCGGAACGCAGCGCGGGTAATCTCTGCGATGATGATTGGCAGGCGATCGAGGACGGCATCGCGCGTTCACCCGGCACCTGCATGACCATGGGCACGGCGTCGACGCTGGCCGCGGTGGCGGAGACCCTGGGCATGACGCTCAGCGGCGCGAGCACCATCCCGGCGGTGCACTCGGCGCACGAGCGCATGGCCACGCTGTGCGGCCGCCGCGCGGTGGAGCTGGTGTGGGAGGACCTGCGCCCCTCCGACATCCTGACCAAGGACGCCTTCGAGAACGCCATCACCATCGACATGGCGCTGAGCGGCTCGACCAATGCGATCGTCCATCTCATCGCCATGGCCGGGCGGGCCGGCATCAAACTCGACCTCGAACTCTTCGATGCCATCAGCCGGCGCACGCCGGTGCTCGCCAACCTGCGTCCGGCGGGCAAATACCTGATGGAGGATTTCCACGATGCCGGCGGCCTGCCGGCGGTGCTGTGGCGCCTGCGCGACCTGCTCAAGCTCGACTGCCTGACGGTCAACGGCGGCACGCTCGGCACGGACATCAAGGACGCCCCGGTGCACAACGAGGACGTCATCCTGACGCGCGAGAAGCCGCTCTCGACCTCCGGCGGCACCTACGTCCTGCGCGGCAACCTGGCACCCAACGGCGCGGTGATCAAACCGACGGCGGCCGAACCGCGCCTGCACAAACACACCGGCAAGGCGGTGGTGTTCCACAGCTACCCGCACATGAAGAGCCGCCTGGCCGATGAAACCCTGGACGTCACCGCCGATTCAGTGCTGGTGCTGCTGAACGCCGGCCCGGTCGGTGCCCCAGGCATGCCCGAGTGGGGCATGCTGCCGATCCCGACCAAGCTGCTGAAGCAGGGCGTGCGCGACATGGTGCGCATCACCGACGCGCGCATGAGCGGCACCAGCTACGGTTCCTGCGTGCTGCACGTCAGTCCGGAATCGGCGAAGGGCGGACCCCTCGCCCTGGTGCAGGACGGCGACCTCATCGAACTCGACGTGGAGGCGCGGAAGCTGCACCTGCACGTCAGCGACGACGAACTCGCGCGCCGGCGCGCCGCCTGGGTCGCACCGGCGCCACGCTACGCGCGCGGCTACGGCAAACTGCTCGAAGAGCAGATCACGCAGGCCGACGAGGGCTGCGATTTCCGCTTCCTGCATCACACCGGCGACCTGACGCCAGACCCGGAGATCCATTGAGCGGAACACGACAGCCGTGCGAGGTGCGAGGTGCGGGGTGCGCGGTCTCCCCGCATGCCGGCGCCGCGTGCCGGCGCAGCGGAGACCAGACCCTCCCGAGCACACGACACCGCGCACCTCGCACCTCGCACTTCGCACCCCACCGACCGCGCTGAAAAGCCTCCTCTCCCTCTCACCGTCCAAAGCAGAACCATGTACACCGGCCCCACGACCTTCGCCAAACTCCAGGGTTCCGTCATCGCCGTGCCGCCGTTGGCGCGCAACGCCGACCTGACGCTGAACCCGACGGAGAACGTCAAGCTCATCCGCCATCTCGAGGCCGGCGGCGTCACCACGCTGCTCTACGGCGGCAATGCGAATCTCTACAACATCGCGCTCAGCGAGTATGACGCCCTGCTGTCCATGCTGACCACGGCCGTCGCCAAGGACACCTGGGTGGTGCCCTCGCTGGGCCCCTCCTACGGCATGATGATGGACCAGGCCAGGATCCTGCGGAACCACGCCTTCCCCACCGCCATGGTGCTGCCGCCGTCGTTCGCCTACACCCCGGCCGGACTGGCCACCGGCATCCGCAAGGTGGTCGAGGCCTACGGCAAGCCGATCGTGCTGTACCTCAAGGAGGAGCACATCCTGGACGTCGACAGCGCAAAGAAGCTGGTCGACGACCGCCTGGTGAGCTGGATCAAATACGCGGTGGTGCGCAAGGACCCGACGCAGGACGCCTACCTGACGAAGCTGATGCAGGTGGTCGATCCCAAGATCGTCATCAGCGGCATCGGTGAGCAGCCGGCGATCATCCACATGCGCGACTTCGGCGTCGCCGGCTTCACCGCCGGCTGCGTCTGCGTGGCGCCGTCGCCCTCGGCGAAACTGCTCAAGGCCATCCTGGCCAAGAACTGGGCCGAGGCCGAGCGCCTGCGCGCGCTGTTCCTTGGCCTGGAGGACCTGCGCAACGGCATCAGCCCGATCCGCGTGCTGCACGAGGCGGTGAGCCTGGCGGGCGTAGCCGACATGGGCCCGATCCTGCCCATCCTCTCGCCGATCAGCGACGAGCAGAAGGTCCAGGTCGCCGCCGCGGCGAAGGCGCTGCTGGCGCTGAACTGAGTCGACGCATTTTCTTGAAAGGTTTTTCTGCGGGAACAGACCCACGAAGACCGGTCGAACCGCAGAGGCCGCAGAGGGCGCAGAGCTGAGAGTCCC